>NZ_JACHDC010000009.1:0-282688 GCF_014200875.1 Paraburkholderia sp. HC6.4b | reverse complement strand
GTGGTTCGTCGTCTCCGGCGGCTACGCCGCCTCCGACTCCTCACCACCGGCCAAAACAATCGTCAACGACCGGCCAAGATAATTGTCGCCGCCCACCGGAAACACCTTCCTGAACTGCAGGGCAAGACCGCGGCCCATTACCCCGACGCAGTTCACCGGATTCACGATGGCTTCGACATCCACGTAGAGGATGTTCCCATCAATCGCTTCGATCATTGCTGGTACTTCCAGTAGTCTGTCTGCAGCGGTGCACTCCCGTATAGTTTTCGCTGTTTGCTTCATGGTGCATCTGTTCGACTTTCGGTGAAGATGCAGTTACCACTCCAGACGGTATGCGGTCAATTCAGGTCATGTGGCAGGCGTGCAGTCCGGAAAAACGTCGTCGTCGAACATTCGCGGATATCGAGACCCGGAGCCCAGGCACACCGCGGCCTGCGCCAGACATGAGGCAACTTCCCGCAGCTCGGCAAGTGAGAGATCAATGCCCTTGATCGTGAACCGGGACTGGATAAGGCCTCTGCCATCACTCAGCCTTCTCAGCAACCACAAATCGCCCACCTCCCGCAAAAGCTCACCGCACTCCTGCAACGACAGCTCCACGCCCCGCAGATGCACGCTGATCACCAGCGGTCCGTCGGACGATGTCCGCAGCAGCGCCTCCTCCCCTGGCGTCGCCCCGGGCTCATCCGGGAGGGACAGGCCTTGCGCGAGCCAGTAGCGATATGCAACATTCACGCCTTTCACCGCAGTCTTGTCGCGACACAGCACACCATCCTGATAGAGCCTGCGAATCAACTCATAGATACGGCCCCTTGAGATGCCGGTGCCGCCCGCTTTCAGGGCAGAGGAGATCTCCATCGTGGTCAGGTGCTCGCCGCCGGCAAGAACCTTGCAAATCTGATCGCAACCCGTTGTGTCCAGACTGGCCCCTTTCGTGCGCTCGTCGTTCCCGTCCCGACTGGCCGGTCTGCCGTATGGATGCGCCGGCCCTGCGGTGTCGTCCAGCGCGCGTTGTGCCTCCTGTACCTTTGCGAGCAGGCTGCCTGGCACGGCGGGCTGGGCCGGATCGAATACCTCCTTCCGGGCGTGGCCAGGATCGGCACCCGGCTGCAGGGGTTCATCGATCTCCTCCTTGAGCCGATAGGTGGGCACCGCTGCGCAGCGGTCTATCTCAAACCAGCCCCTCTGCTCGAGCAGCATGATTTCACCTCGCACGAGGGCCGGGGCGAAGCCCGCGACCCCGACAATCTCCACCACAGTGTCCAGAGACCGGACGACATGGTCCTGCATCGCTTTCCAGATCGCTGTCTCAACGCCGTCACGGTGATTGAGCATTCCGTGCGGATCGCGACGCGATACGGCTATCACGTGCCTGTACACGCCAGGCTTGCCTGGGCGACGACTATCACCGGCTTCAGGCATGATCTTGCCCTCCATCAGGCGCACGCCGACATCCTGCGGATCCGTGGCATTGCCGTATCTGTGTGAAACGAGGTATCCATCGTTCACCAGCGAGTTGACTGCACAAACGACCGTATCACTGTCATATCCGCAGCCCTTCAGCGCATCGACAATTCCCGCGGTCGAACGCTCCAGGTGATCGCTCAAAAACTTGTAGACCGCAACCTTCACGCTGTCGCGTTCGCTGTCAATCGTGTTCTTCAGGCTAGACTGTGAATGTGCCAGGTAAGGGAAATGTCCTGGTGCAATCAGACTGCGAAGGTCTTTCAGGCTATTCACTGACTTTCTTTCGGTTGTCCGACCATGTCTCACGGGTACCTCCGTTCAGACGTGTACTGGCAAACGTGGGAAAGAACGGAAAAAATCCTCCGGGCTTCCCGTCAAACCATGCTGTTCCCTGTATTTTTCAAAGATCCCGTGACACGAAAGGCACTGAAAGTGCAGAAAATTTTGGGGCATAGAAAGAGGGCGATGGTGCCCCCTTTGGCCTTCAGTTACTGGTTAATGTTACTCGTTCTCATCGACGCATCAGCGTTCGGAAAACAGCCATGTTTCCGGGTGCAAATCCATAGAACCCGTATTCAAACCTCCCTGTTTCCGGGTGGTAGATATTGTGCTGACGCAGGCGCTCGACAAGCGCCATACCAAGCTTCTCAATGGCGTCAGCAATACAGGCCATCTGGTTCGGCCGGACTTTTTCTTCGAGGTTGAAGCGCAGGTCCGAAATGAAATCAAAGACTGCGTCCTTGTCGTAGTCCTTTGAAATAATCTCTTTCGATATATCACTCAGCACATCTCCCGGATCGATGTCCACACGCGCATACTTCACGTTGTTCTCGAAGTCCCTGATCGCCTGGCCCAGGTCGATGATGACACTTTGTGGTCCTTGCAAACTTTCCCTTTCCAGGTGCGCGCTCTCCGGCGCGACGCCTGGCTCAGACGGTCCCGAAGAAAGATGGTTGTTTGATAAATTGTTCTGGTTCAAGATAAGTCCACGCCTGAACAACAGGTTGTAAATCTACCCGCCTTACCCTTCGCACCACGTCAGGACAATCGCCCCGTTTCCAAGACGGCCCGAAAACGCATAGCGCAGTATTCCGTCTGGGGGATAGAGCATCAGATCGTTCAGCTTGCGGTAAAGCGCCCTTGCGACGTTTTCAAGTGTTCTCGATAAAATCTCCCCATACTGGTAATGAGTAACGCACTCTGTATCTGCCCACGCGATAATGTCCGCTGCGGCTTCCTGACTGTTCCTGAGTGCATCGACCATCGTCCCGAGATACTCATCAACATAGGGCTCACCCATGTCACAGTTGATGAGACACGCATCGAGCTGCGTTATCCCATCATGAAATTCAACTACCACCGAATCTGGATGCATGAGAGTGCCTCGCATGTCACGACACAGCCATGCCAGGCAGTCTGACATTGAGCCCGTCGGGTAACTGAAGATTCTCCTGGCCAAGAACGAGGCGTCCGAACACCCGAATCGGGGCAGCAAAGGCCGGTGTCGCTGTAACATCGGCATACAACGCCGTCATGTCGTGCAGACTCCACTCCTGCGCGCGTGCCCGCGCCCGCGCAAACGTCAGCCAGATTACGCAGAACATTGACACCAGGTTCTCCGCACAGGCAGGTACAACCATCCGGATCTGGTCCGTGTCCGGATCTGTGCGGATTACGTTGACCGCATGGGCAGCAAAAATCAGCTCAAGTTTCGAAGCAGGCGAGAGTCGCCCAAAGTAAACTCGTGCTATTGAAAGTCTTCCTTTCTCGCAGATGACCATGGCAGGTCTCATTTCACTATCGGGGATGAAATCCGGGATCCCCCTGAACGCCAGATCAGCAAGCACCGATCTGAATATTTCCGGCTCCAGATAGCACCTCCAGGTTCGGCTTCCACCATCGTTCATGAACACCACCACCTCCAGTTTCGATCAGCAACGAAATCTCCAAATCCATCTTCCATTTTGTAATATATTACCGACCTCGATTTAGTTCGCAATCCTTAATTGCACCATTCTGGAGAACCGGAACGAATGACAGAATGAGCTGACGAGTTCCGC
This sequence comes from Paraburkholderia sp. HC6.4b, assembly GCF_014200875.1. Classification (NCBI taxonomy): domain Bacteria; kingdom Pseudomonadati; phylum Pseudomonadota; class Betaproteobacteria; order Burkholderiales; family Burkholderiaceae; genus Paraburkholderia; species Paraburkholderia sp. HC6.4b. Next base: position 279,161 of record NZ_JACHDC010000009.1, on the reverse strand, counting down.
ATCGCCCGGAATACTGCCATGGGAGCACGCCCTGGAGATACAGGCCGAATTGTTCGAACCGGCTGTAAAGTTGTTGACCGAGATGCTCCGCGGTGCGGAGAAGATTCTGGTGGTATCCGGGGACTTCGCTAACGCGTGTGTACTTGTCGAGGTTTTCTAACGCTACCTCCTTCATATACAGGCACTCGATAATGTCATCGAGCACCTTGTCAAACATCTCGTCATCCAGACTGCGCTTCACTATCGCTTCTTCCAGCATAGCCAATTCACTGTCGAACTCAAGCACAACGGTGTCTAGCATGCGATTCCCTTTACGCATGATGAAAACTAAGGGGTGGTCCGTTTGCCCTTTCGTCTACATCATTGCGAGGTCCCGTAAAATTTTGACCAGAAGCGAAAAGTCTACCTAAGCCGTACCCCAATAGGTCTTCTGACTGGTGTCCCACGGGCCAAAGGCTCAACGAATCCAGTAATCCCTTGTATGGCGGCCCGCTGCACATGGGCAACCGCCTTGCCAGATGACTCATTGGTTTTGCCCCGCGACAAACGCGTCATAGCTCGCGCCACCGTCCTGCGTGTAGATCACGAAGGTATCCAGTTTGCCCGCCGCGCCACTGAGGGAAGGCACCACGCCCTGAGGCCATCTAAAGGTCGCGGGCCAGACGATCGCCGAGCTTGCGCTGTTTTTCACGACAAGCACGAACTCTGCGAGCACGCCGGTTTCTGGTGGATTAATGATTGAAATGGTGGTGATTGTGCTCGCCGCGACTGGAAGGTTGAAGAGAATTTCGGGAGCGCCCTGGACAATCGGCGTGAGATCGAGCGACACGTTCGCCCCACCTGCAAGATTCACGATGACTGTCGTTTGTGCAGTCTTGATGGCGGCCCTGATCGGGGTGCCCAGGCCCTCGATCAGGCTAACCAGTTCTCCGATCAGAATCTCGAGGTTGGCTTCTGGTGAAAGCGTGTTCATTGAACATCCCCTCCGATATCAGGCCAGTTGGCCGAACGTCGCATTTCATTCCGGTTGGGGAGCGCCACCTTTGAACTGCGCGATCCATGCGCGTGCCTGATCCAGCTCACGCTGCTTCGCAGACAGCTCAGCCGACAGTTGGGCCGCATAGTCTCCGAGCAACGACGCAATCGCCACGCTGGACCACTCAGTGGGCACCGCGTCTTCCAGGCGAATGGTTTCCTCCAGGATTTCCTCACCGGCCTGGAGATAGCTCATCATCACGAGATGGGCGCCGATGGGTACTCCGCGAACATCGAAGCGCACCAGAAATTCGTTCGGCACCCGCACCTTCTTCACTTCCATCGTGTCGTTCATGTCTGCACCTGCGAATCGCCGGAAAATACACGCCACTGACCCGCTGAATAGTAGACAGGCACACCCGTCCCGGAGCCAGCGGGCTGTCCCTGCTTACGGCCATCACTTGCATAAGCAACCGGGATCCCGGCGGGTGCAGTTGGAAGTGTCGCAACCGTATATGACCTCAGCCCGATCGGCCCTTCGAGCTGCAACGCATTGGTTCCATCATCAGTGGCGCTCGCACCAATACGGATTCGCCCCGATGCGAACAGCGTCATCGCGCGGGCGCCGCCCGGCCGCATCACCACAGGTCCACCCGTGGCGGTCACGAACAGCCCGCCGGTATTGGCGCCACTGGCATGGACAAAACCCGAAAGCGCGACTCCCAGCGAGCCAGCATAGAGGCTGCTCGTCGTGCCCATCAGCAGCTGGTTGCCGCCATTGGACTGTGTCTGGAATCCGGCAACGGCATTCGCTCCGATGTAGGTGTTCTTGACCTGCCTGTAAAACGCCGCGTCCTGGCTATGAAACGTCATGTCCGAAGTCGCATTGACGTTACCCACGCTATCGGAGAATTGCACATTGACTGGAGGAAACGCAACATTGTTCAGATTGCCGTTATAGACGATGACGGACTTGCCAGCGTCGACCGTGCAGTTGAGTGCGAAGATGTTGGTCGGCACGCCTCCCGTGTTAGAGCCATACCTGAGTAGCTCAATCGGTCCGCCTGCAACCGAAATGTCCTGATTGAGATTGGTGTTGATGATCGTGCTGCTGTTTGCCGACGAATCGTGAATACAGACGGGAGAAAGTTCAAACGAATCGAAGTTCGTTCCGTAGATCCCATCGTTGTCGGTCCCATCGATGAATGCGAAGTCTGCATTAACGTTTGATGAGATGCGCAGGCCCCGATACAGCAAACCAGGCACCGGGTTGCCGGTGGTGTCCTTCGCCGACGTCATGCGCGCACCGCGCACGTCCAGCGTGTAGTTGCCCACGAACGGATACAGCGCCGAAGCATCGCCAGTCATCGCATAGGCGACCATGCCGTCCGGCTGATCGTCTCCAGGCCTGACTGTATCCTGAAACCCGATATTCCCCCGATTGTGGCCTTCGCACGACTCGAACCAGATGTGGGCCGGATGAAATCCAGCGGCAGGATTGCGTCCATAGCCAACGTTATGCGAGTGGTTTTCGCCACCAGACAGGCCCATGATCGCGCGACCGAAGATCGTCTCGACGCCGCACTCGTCACCTCGATTTCCGGTGAAATCGACAAACCGGTTAATACCTCCGCTCGGGTACTCGCCGGTCGTCATGCATGGGATGCCCTCCGACTCCGTCGTAAAGTTTCGTGGAAATTCGCGCACCTGGATTAGTGAACGATCCCCCATCTGCTGCAGTGATCCGAACATCGATGAGTCGCCGCAGCGATAGCCGTCATTCCGGTAAAAGCACACGTTGCGCAGGCCTGCACCCGCTATGCCATTCCAGGTCGTGTTGCGGAAAGAGTTTTCGCCTATCCATGCATCACGGACCTGCCAGAGCACCAGGCCGTTCAGGTAGGCATTATCAAACGCAGCCTTCCGGATATGGACGTTGGCGGACGGAAAGGTGCCCGTGGAATCCGGGCAGATCTCGACAGTACCGTTATGGCGGAACGGGTTTGATCCGCGGCCTGGTCGGCTCTGCGTGGCCGGATAAACCTGTCCCTGGCGGTTGTCATCGAACGTGCACTCGCCAAGATCGACCCATGTCATCCCCTGCAACCGGAACAGGGGCGTAAAGTGCGAATGGTCATCGTCAGTATTCACAATCACGCCATCCGCCCGCCTGAACGTGCCTTTTCCCTTGAAAATGAACCGTCCACCTTCCACCGTCACGGTCTGGCTCATCAGGTAGACCGCGTCATCGCGTGTCTTGATCGGTCTGCCACAAGCTCTTGCAACCGTCAGGGCAATCGCATCGTCATCAAGCACCAGTCCGTTGCCGATCGCTCCATAATCCTCTGGCGAGATCCACTCGCGTGCCTTGTCCTGAATTGTCCGCTGTACGGCACCTTCACCGTCCTGGGTAAAGCTGCCGTCGGCGTAGAGTCCCTCAGCATTTGCACTGAGGAGATTTTCCGGACGCGGATCAACGCGCAGCAGCGGCTTGCTGTCCGTGCCATCGACGAGCACGTTGCCTGCATCTGTGGACACGGCCAGCGCCCCGGACATGGCATTGCTGGCGTCTTCAGCGAATCGCCTCGCGAGCGCCGCTGCTTCCTCTGCGGCAACAGCACATCGTGCTGCCCAGGTTGCCGATTGAGCCGCTGAAGCCTGGTTGACATCTTCGTCGCTCGAACCCGGCGACGGTGGAGTTGCAGGGTCGGACATGAAATGGCTTCCTTCATCAGATGGTCAAAGGCCATAAAATTCAGGAAACCCCGAAAGGCAGACTTGCATCTTGTCTCCTAACGCTGCGCAGATTGCCCCTGCTTGCAGACCTGCTTTCCATTCGGGCCGACACGCGGCGTCAAGGAGCCTTTTTCGAGTCCGACGTATTCGCAGCCAGTCTCGAGATCGACGAAGATCTCCAGCTGTCCGGAGCCCCTTTTCTCCTGCACGTTGGATACATAGCGCATGCTGTCGGCGAGGGGCGAAGGGAGCATCCAGCCTATCGCAAAGCAGACACCCCCGCTGAGCAGAACCCATGCAACGTTTGATGCTTTCATCGACAGTCCTCCTGACCATTAACTGGAGGGGCTCACTCCCTGAATCCCCGCAACCATCGCGCCGGTCCGCACCAGATGATCACGAAGACAGGACGGAGGAAGCAAAAAAATAACGAAAGAGCTTGTGACTCAAAGAATAGGAGAAGCGTGATCCGGAAATAAAAGAGCCCCGCACAGCGCCTTGTCTGCTGTCGGGGCTCTGAGCGGTTCACGCAACGTCCTACGCGTTCGCGACGCTGTAGTCCTTCAGACAGACGCGGATGTTCTTCACGTGATGGAACTCGCGCGCAAGCACGCAGTTCGCGATAACGAGCTGCATGATCGCGTCCTGATGCGTACATTCCGGAACCATCTTGAGGTGCATCTGACGTTCAAACTTCCGGCCGTGTGCCACAACCTCATCGTCCTTGCAAATGAGTGTCGGGAAAAGTCCCAGCGTATCCACCGCTGTAACCTCGACCGCAATCGTTCGGCCGAAATCCACGCTGGGCAGCGCACGACCGTCCGTCATGAACTTGCCGGCTTCAAAGGCACTGCGGATCTGATTCTTCAACCCGCGAATAACGATCGCATCTATTTTTTCGGATGCCATATCTGTACTCCCTGGCAAAATAAAGTAGTCAATGTGCTTTACACCACACGTGCAAATTGAGGCAAACAACTCGTACTCTGTTTGAGTAATATAGGACTCAGGTTCTTTTGATTTCTTGCGGCAAAAAAAGAAACCGCCTCCACAAACGTGTGAGGCGGTTTCAGAAGATTCCCGGCATTGCGGCCGGGAACCGGGGGACGGTCCGGCTTGCCCTCGCGCGCTGCTCGCTCCCGGTTTGCCAGCAGCGTACGGATGGTGACCTTCGCCGCGTGCCCTTTGTCATACCGCATAGGCTGCCTGTGCGCGGTATTTTTTTCAGCCGCCCACGACGCCTAGCGGCCGCGCCTGTAGAGCTCGGCAATGACATATACGCACAGGAGTCCGACGAGAATACCTGACTTCATTTTCCATCCTTGGTGGGGTTACATGATGTCCTGAGCGAAGACCCGGCCTCTGATCCAGGTTTCTGCTTCACATCCTTAAACCGCCTGCTTCTGTTCGGGCGTCCGTTCCTGCTTCTGTTCTTCCTGCTTTGCCCGTTTTCTTGCGCTCAGATGCGACTCGATTTCAATCACGGCCTTGACACCGACATACGTTCCAAGCACGACGCCTGCCGCCCAGCCAAACGATTTGCAGAATTCCATTTTTTTGCCTTATCTGTTATTGAAAATCTGGTCGAAGCATTTTTCTGCCCGCGTGCCCGCAATAACACAAACTGTGATGCACGCGATAATTTTGCCGACCGTGCCAAACTTGTTCCAATTCATTTTCGCTTTTCCTGATTATTGAATCTATCTGGTATTAAACAGATCTTTCACGTATTTATTCAGCGTCAGTGATGCGACGCCCGCAACTACGAGATATGCAGCCATTTTTGTTGCGGTTCCAGCGTTCGCCCAGAAATCCATTTCCAGCTCCTGTTGATGAGGGAATAAAAATTCAGTCCATCTCTGGTCTGAACTCACGGGCGGAATATATGGCTGAAAAATTCTGGAATCGTGCTCTCGTGCCACTTCTCGTCTTAAGTCCAGTTCAAGGTGATGGTCACGGCGCCCGGCAGATAGAGTGGTGACTGATACGCATCGACCTGAACCGAGGCCGGTTGTCCCTCCGGTGGTGTAACGAATGCGATTGCATCGTCGACAACGTCCAGGGCGCCCGCAATGGCCTGCAACATTTCCGTCACCGACATCTGTGAATTCACCGCTACCGTCTCGCCGACGCCCGCCATGTCTGATAGCGGCTGCCGCTCGTAGATCAGTACCTGGTTCACCCCATCCTGCGCGACATCCTCAAGCGGCGGCCGCAGATAAACAATGATCTGCGTGTTGCTGCTTTCACCGTCGAGATTGAGACCCGTGCCAAGAAAGAACCCGAGTGTTGCCGGGTCGTACGGTTGGGGCTCAGTCACCGCAACCTGATCCGGATTCGTTGGCTGCCCCAAGGCAGGGTTCGTCACGTACTGCAGGATGTTTTCTATCGTACTGAGCGTCGGATTAATGTTCATTTTCTGGATCTCCGCTGGGATGATGCGTTGACGGCATAAGGGCATGGAGGATGGATCCCCCATGCCAGACGCTATAAAGCGATCGGGTAGCTAGGCGTCTTCGCCCACGTACGGCGCATGGAATTCGCCAATACTGTTGTTATCGACCAGCGAATTGATGTGTGCAGGTTCCCAGTCCAGCGCAACCGTAATAGGACTGCTGCTGTACAGAAGTGAGCTCACGCTGGCGTCGATGGTTACCTCGCTCGCTCCCTCGAGCGTGCCAGACTCGTCGACAAGAACCAGCTCACTGGCAATGAGACCCAGGGCGGCGCCGATCGCAGCAAGAACATCGGCTTCCTCGTCGCCGTCAGTCACCAAGATAGCAGGAGGAAAAGCGGGAACACCAGGAGCGAGCGCAAGGCGCCTGTAGGAGAATGGCTGGGTATGACTGAACCCTTGCCCCGACACGACGGTGACCGTATCGTTCCCGTCTGCGTCGGGTGTCTCGAGTGCGGTCACGGACTCAACCGTTAGCGCATCTTCTGTCAGCACCGAGAAGCGTGGATTGGACGCGACGATCAGGGCCAGCAGATTGCTTACCGCACTTTCCGCGGTATTGATTTGCATACGACCTCCGTTCCTGAAGTGAAAATCAGCGGCATCATGCGATGTCAACGCCGGCGCCCGTAGCACCGGCTCATAGCATGTCGCGCATCGCTACCGTGTCATGACCAGCACGAGCGATCCGGTCCAGAGCAGGGCGCGCGCACTCATGACCAGGCTGACATCGAGCGTCTCACCGGGCGCAACAGCAGGCAGCGGCGCGTCCACGATGTCCGGGCGTGTGAGGTTCAGTGAAAAGCGGGCATTGATGTCTGGCAGCAGATCCGACCGCTTCTGTTGTGCGACAACCGTGAAAAGCGTTGAGCGCGCACCGGGCACTGTGCCAATATCGATGCGGTCATAGTTGAAATACCCCGTACCCTCGAAGTTCGCGCCTTGCGCGGCCGCAACATGGACCGTGGTGTTCTTCCCGCTGGGATCGGTTAGGCCAAGTGCGCCAACGTAGCCCATGCGGATCTGGTCCGGTGTGATCGCCGTCGCATTGTCGTGGTTGATCTGGGCGAGCAGGACATCTCTCGCCGGCTGCGTGAAATCGAGCACGAGGGGAGCAAGTGTGCTCATGGGAACCCTCTACGGCGTACTGGCAGGTGTGGCAGACGCGTTGCCGGTCTGATCCTGAGGCTGCAAGAAGATGTTCAGATGTGTTGTGGTGATGTAGCGCGAAGCGCTGAAGCCCTGGCCACGCATCTGCGTGTAGTGCTGGGCGCCGATCACCACGCCCACGAGCGTCTGGATCTGCTCGTTCTGCAGGCACAGCACCTGCGCTGGCATGCCAGGCACGATCAGGTCCGGACTCGAGTTCTCCCACTCCATGGTGATCGAGGCGCCCATCGCGCGCGCGAGCTTCGAATACTCCTCAAGCGAATTTGCGTTGACCGGGCTGCCCGATACGTGGACATTGTTGTTTCCGTTCGGACGTGAGGTGCCGATGAACTCATTGTTGACACTGCCACGCGAGGCGAGCGCACGGTTCTCCGATACCGAGACAAACCCGTCCATGAACTTTGAAGCATCCGAGAACCGCACGCCGTTTCCCAGGTTGAGCTGCGCGTGGTTGCTCGGATCGCGGAACTTCACACTGCCCGTGGCCATCACCATCAGGTTCGTGCCAGACTGTCGATACGTGCGCTCGACCTGCGGGAACTTGTTTGCCGGCACGTTGATCACGGTAAGCGTCGCCGTGGCGCTGTTAAAGCGTGTCGTATCAAGTGCTGGCCAGACATACCACTGGTTGCCCTGCAGGAAATAGCCCATGCCTGCGTTGTAGACACCACCGCAGTGCTTCTGGATATGCTGGGGTACATCTACCAGTCGCACACCATGCGGTATGACGATATGCTCGCGCGGCGTCGGGTTGGCCGACGGTATCATGCTCACACCCTGCACAGTGCGCTGGCCGTCGACAGTCGTCGTCTGGGACGCTTTGGTCAGCACGGTTCTGATCGCATCGTCGACCGTACAGCCGCGGAAGACCTGACCGACATCCATCATCCGCATCTGCTCGAGCGCCTTGTTCACCAGCTGGAACTGCACAGTCATCGGTCCCGTGAGGTCCAGGTTCGGCTGGGTGGGCGAGAAGGGTGCATTCTGCTCGAGTAGCGGTGAGCCTTCATCGAGCAGGGTCGCCGTGAACCGTTCCGACTGGACCGTGCTGCTGGCGTCAGGCGTGTCGCCCACCTCCATGAGTGGCGTACGCATGAGCGTGAGGTCGATCGCGTTCTTGTACGGGTAGACCAGGTTGCTGTACTGGCCGGCGAGGATCTCGGTGGTGATGACCAGCTCGTCGGAATACCGGTTCAGGTAGTCACGCCTCAGGTCAATGCCAGTCACTTTCAACGGAGTGACTACCGTATTTATCGCGGTGACGAGCAGGCTTGCGCCGACCGTGAATTGCACCGGGTTGGCTCCGCCGTTGATGATCTGGTCCACGTCGACCATCAGGGCGGATTGTTCGAACTCCACATCAGTTACCTCCATGCGCTTCCTATTTCCAGCGCAGCGCCCAGTCGGGGGACGGGCGACCACGCACGAATGCGTCGGCCAGACTCAGCCGCTGTGCGCGCGGATCTGTCTCCTCGTCAGTTCGGTTGATGGTTGTGAAACCGGGCCGGACAGGCCTGGGTGATCTGAGCAGACTCTCGCCCGTGATCGCAAAGAGGTTGCGCGCCTGGCGTTCGAACCGGGAATCCAGGTAATCGCGGGGAAGCTGATATCTGGCCAGTGCATAGACGACATTCGCGAACGCATCGAGCTTCGCCAGATCCTCGAGCGGCGCGGTGCGCGGGGCGACTTCGTTGTCGAGCTTGTCCTTCCACGCGTAGAGGTGGTTGCTCAGGCGCTCGTAAATCTCTTTCGCATCCTTCGGGTCGACGAGACCGATCGAAATGCCGTCACTCCAGTACTGCGCCATCTGGGCGATAGAGAGCATGCGCTCGACACGCTCGTTCTGCATCTGCCGGTCGACGTCCGGATCGAACGAGGTCGGCGTACCCACATCCTGCATTTCTTCGAGCGGGATGGTCAGGATGCGCCTGAGCCGGCAGCGAAAGAGCCGGTAGAAGATCCACCACGCCGTATCGCGCTGCGCGGGCGGCACCCAGTTGCTCGTGGCCGGGCGTTGCGCCGGAACCACGCGGAGAACATGCTGCTTCATCGGATTCTCCCTGATTACGCAACCTGCCAGACGGGGCTGCTATGGCCGCGACACAAGTCACTACACACGACGGATGGCACAACGCATCAGCATAAGAACGATGGGCGTGTAATAGAAACGCTCCAGTGCCCCCCAGCCATGCCATGTTTCGCAGAACACATCAAGCAGGCCCGGATCGAGTGTGTTGTCATGGAGGTAATCGCCCACAAGCAGCTCCAGTCGGGACTGTCCGTCGGTGTTCTCATAAAAGCGCCTGGAGAGCACGTAACAGTCGTCGCACAGGACAGGGTGGATGAGCGGAGCGCCAGCATAGGGGAGGCCCGCGAGGGCCACCGTCGCTACCAGGTCCTCAAGCCGTCCGGTGCGCGATGCCGTCTGCTCCAGATCGCTGTCGGTCAGCGGTTCGATGCCCACGAGTTCCTGATCAACAGTCATCTCCACATTGACCGGATAGACCAGCAGCTCGATACCGCTCCAGCGGATGCCGTTGAACATGGCGTTGCGCGTGAAACGCGTGGTCCAGACGAGTCCCGCACGCTGGTGCACGAACTTCAGCAGATCCGGATCCTTGCGCACCAGCACGTTCCACAGCTGCACGCACGCCACGGATGGATCATCATCGCAATTCAGCTGCCGCATCGCGAGCAGATCCGGCGAGGCGGTCGTCTCGAAGAGCTCGGTGAGCGCACGCACAAGCCACGCATCATAGGTCGGCCACGGCTGACCAGGTACCAGCAACGTCATGAACTCATCGCTCATGAACTGCTTCATGTAGGTCTTCAGCATCGAATCGAAGCGGCCGTGCAACTTCGTGAGCTTCTGCCAGTATTCCTGTTCAACCAGCGGGTTCTGCCCGGACTGCAGATAGTCGCGCACATAGACGAGCCGCTGGATCGTCTTCACCTCGATATCGCGCAGGCGCTCAGGTGTCGCGTAGTCGAGCATCTCGTATTCAATCGCGTAAACGCTGTCCTTGTAAAAGCTCCTGCGCTCGGTCGATGTGACATTGAAGATACCGTACCGGCCATCGTCGACCTGGGCGACAAAAGCATCGCCCTGGTTTGGAATCAACACCGGATAGCAGTTCGCGCCACCCTTGTAGCCCATCTGTTTGGTGTTCGCGTCCTGCGTGGCCGCAAGCGGCTGGGTCACCTTCAGCTCCAACTGCCGGATACGACGATATTGCAGATACTGGGCCGGCTTGTGCAGCGATGCCCCAAGAATCGTAGTATCACGATCCAGCACCTGGCTGTAGTACTCCACCGTCCAGCTGCTGCCCTCCACATGCGTAAGCAGGTCTGTCGCCGGAATATAACGATTGTCGACCGCAATGCCCCGATACGCTGGATCCGTGATACGAATGGGGTCTGGCCGTGGGTGCGGAGGCAAGCCTGTATGTTCACCGCCATCGTCGACAATTGGCATCTCACCTCCCGTAGCATCCTCTGCCGATCAGGCATCTTCACTGATGGACTGAACGTAGAAGGTCTCAACCGTCTTCATGCCGGTATCGAGCATGCCGCCGTCGGACAAACCCGCACCGCCGTTCATGAGGCACGCCATCGACGCGCTCGAAGTCTGGTTGCTGCTGCCAATCGCATGAGGTTGACAGCACGCAGGCAGATCCGGCCACAGGCCATTTACGATCGACCGCAGAATGTCGAAATTTTCCATGAGCCGTGCCATGGCGGCCGGACTCAGGAAGCGCCAGTTGTAGCAGAGCCCGAACCACACATGAAACCGGGCCCTGGGGTTCGGCTCGAATGTCGCCATGACATTGAGGTCCTGGTCGACCAAAATCGAGCCATCGGGCTGGATGTCGTTCGACAGGTACAGGTTGCAGGAAAACACCGAGTAGAAGAGCTTCGTCATGTACGGCGCCTCGCCCACAACAAAGGCGCGCATGCGCTCGTTCATGGCATAGCCCCCCGGGAGCCGGTCCAGCGCCATCAGGCGCCTGCTGCCGGGCGTGACGTCATGGACGTCGCCGTGGGCACCGCCATGGCAGCCGTCATGCCCTGCGCCGAGATCGAGCTCGATCATCGCGCTGAAGGTGCGGATGTACCATGGCGCAGTGCACTTCGGCAGGAATTCATCCCAAGGCGGAAAACATAGACCCTCGTTGCCGATGATCTCCGGGCCCCCGCGCATGCCCTCAAGCGCACGCGCCTTGTTGAAATGCTCGAAGAGGTACGCGGAGAGCGACCAGTGCTTCCTGACCTGGTTGGGGTTGAAAGGCGGCGTATCATCGCGCAGCCGGATGACCTGGTTGTGGATCATCTGCGGATAGTCCATGACCACCGCCACCGGCTTGTCATATCTGAATTTGAAGGCGACACCTATCGACCAGGTGTCACCTTCGTCCTCCTTCGACCCTATCTCTGGCGCGCCCTCGAAATCCCACATGCCGACGATGCGCATCTGGTGTTCGGTGAACGCAACCTGCGTCTGCTCACCAGCGAGGTTCGACTCGATGGTCGCGGCCGGGCTCACGTGCTGGTTGAACCACTGCCCGAACGAATCACCGTAGCCCGCGACATTCTCCATCAGACGGTGGATCTCCCTGAGGGTTAGCAGCGCCGCGGGCGGAATCTGGTACGCGTAGCGGATGTTGATGAGCAGTACGTCGCGCAACTGCGAAACACGCACGCGCATCTGCTCTCGCCAGCGTTTGGCCTTGACTTCATCGACAGAGCGAAACTTCAGGTTGATCGTGATCTCCGTCGATGAGTAGACGGGCTTGAGGATGGTCTCGACCCGCGGGTCGCGGAAAATGAAAAGGTTGTCCGGATACAGTACCGCGGTGCTCAGGATGCGGTCCTGCTCTACCGTCTCGTCGACCTCGACGCTCACCTGATCACTGAACGCCAGTTCGGCGTTCAGTGGCTCCTGCAGACGCTCCGAGCCGGGTTGCTGGACAGTACCATGGGCTGACGGATAAAGGATCGGCGTATCAGCTGGCAGTCCCGTCCACGAGAACAGCTGACGCGTGACGTCGTAGATAATGGGTCGCGTAACACTGTCGTACGTCTCGGGCACCGCCAGAATAAGTTTGGGCATGGTCGATTCACTCGCGTCATTGCATAGAATCGGCCTGGACAGTCGTCACGGGACAGCAAAGGGGGAGAGCCCGGAGGCTCTCCCCCGATCGCCCCCGACATAGTGCGGTTCATTGCATTTCAGGCGGCCTGCGGCTCGGGTGCTTCCGCTTTCCTGCCGAGCGGCTTCAGATAGGCTTCCACAATTTCCAGCATTGCGCGCAACGTGCGGATCGAGTACGAGTAGAGCGGCACGAAAGGCTGATACGTCCACTGCGCAAAAGCCTTGTTGAAATTCAGCAGGGAACGGTAGTAACCCACCGTCTTGCCCTCCGCCATGGCGGCTTCACCCGCCCTGGCCGTAGCATTCGTCGCCTGGGCCGACGCATTTTTTATCTGCTTCGACAGCGCCTCCATCTGTTGGTAGGGTTTTTCGTAGAAGTACTCGAGCGCCTTCAGCAGTTCATCGCCGTATCCCAGCAGGCTGATCGCCCGCCGCTTGAATTCCTCGGCACTCAACCGGTTCAGTCGTATCTGGATTTTTGCCATGTGATGCGCAGGATGAATCCGGCCTTTTACGAGCTTGACACCCGAGTTACGCAACCGCTCGAGTGCCGCCTCCGCGTCTTCGTCAGGCTGCGATTTATAAACGTCGAGTGTGAGCTCGAAGTTGCCGGGCAGGGTGACCGATTTGCCGCTTTCCATGCCCTCGGCATGCATACCGGCAAGCTTGTTCTTCAGATCGTTCACGGCCTTCTCAGGCTGGTTCGGGTCGAACTCCGTCAACGCCTTGACGATGTCGTGGCCGCGCTGCACTACACCGTTGGCATAGCCCGAGAAAATCCCATGCACGGTCTTGACCATCCGGGAAATGCTGGTATCGACCATGGCGAGTGTTGTCGATGACCGGAGCTCCTCATCTACCACCAGACCCGCAAGCGAGAGAGGGGCCGTCGCGTTTTCCCGGATGACCTCGTCCCCGGCGCCCTGTACCCGCTTGCGCAGAGCTTCGATACGCTTGCGCCACAACGGCAGCGAGCCATGCACGCGCCAGTAGGCACGGATCTTCTCCCAGACCCGCTCGATGAACTGCATGACACCCTGCAGGATCTTCGTGACCGTTTCCTTGATGCCTTCGGTCGCGATCGTCGTACCAATATACGATTCCATCGACGGCACGACCTGTTCGGGCTCGACGTCGGTGCCGGCCACGGCAAGATCTCCTGCTGTTTCCATGAGCGCCGCTTCCGCCGGCGTCGCTTTCTCGATCCTGTCAGCGACAAAGGCGACATCACTGAGGGAATCGGCAATCTGGATATTACGTTCCGACTCGTCCAGGTCCTGGGCAATCTCCGCGGAAGTCTCGCCCGCTTCCCCCAACTCGTTGACGGCTTCCTCCATCGCCCAGGCAAGCGCAAGCTCCTCGCGCAGTGATTCGAGCGCTTCGGCGTCCGCCGCGGGCTCGGCTTCCGGTTGTGCAGGCACACCCGAGACATCCGACGCGCCATCAGATGCATTTGTCGCGCCGACTGGCGTCGGCTCCACGGGTTCGGGCGACACCTCGCCGGTCACCGGCGCGTCGGGCAGCGACGGCACTGGCTCGACATTGGACACAGCCGCAGATGCATCGCTTGCGGCTGGCGCCGCCGCGGGCGCTGGCTCCGCTACGGGTACTTCTGGCACCGCAGCTGACTCATCCGCACCAGCAGCCGGGGCAGGAGAAAGAGCCGGTGCGGCTGCGCCTTCTACAACGGAATCAGCCAGATTTGCCGGGGCTGCTCCTTCCGCACCCTCGTCGGCCCCGGCATCCTCTGCCGGCGCCGGCGGTGTCTCTGCACCACTGCCGGATCCATTCGCCGCATCACCTTCAGGCTTCCCAGTGGGAGGCTTGCCTTCGTCATCTGGCCCGGATGACGTTTGTGCATCTTCGCCGGGTTTGCCTTCATCTTCCCCGGCGTCCGTCGGCGCTTCATCAAAGGCCTCAAGGCCCAGGAAATACCGTCGCATGCTTTTTCCTCCATACCAGACGCAAACGAAAGAGCCGCCCGAAGGCGGTTGAAGGAACGCGGGCTCTATGCCCATACGCGCAATGGCGCTTTCGGTGGATCGATCACGAACTCGGCGAGCCGAGCGCGCTCATCGTCGGATAGTGGCCGGCTCATGCGCAGGTTCGCGTGCCAACCCGGTAACGTGGTCGCATCTCCGCTGTCCTTGAAAATGGCGAGCTCGCCAATCATGTCCAGTTCTATACCGTCGCATGATGCGTACTCGGCGCCCCCAAGCGGCTCGATCAACTGCGCCGCCAGCAAAGCCTTGCGCAGTTCGTCAGCATCCGGCGCGCGCAGGTAGTAATCATGGAAGGTCATGTCAGCCTCGTTAAGTCAGAGAGTGCTGCGTCGTCGAACCGGCGCGGCCAGTATTTGGCCTCGCGTGCCCAGATACTCGAGATGAATGCGCCGCGCCTTGAACCGATCGACATCTGTGTGATCGTCACTTGCATCGGGCGCATCGTGATGGATGCTCGCCCGTTGATCGAGGTCGAGGCAGTGCTCCAGTCTCCCGACCACGCAATCGCGACCCGGACCCTGTCGCCCTCGGCCACTGTCACCCCCAGCGATGTCGCGTTACTGCCGATGTATGACCACATCGCCCCCGTGTTGACTGCCTTGTAAATGCTGACGCCAATGTTGCTGCCATCGTCCAGCGAGATCAAGACCGCACTGGTCGCGGTCGGGATGCCAATGATCACGGCATCGATTAGCAACGTGCCGTCGCCGGGTTTGAAGAAGGCCAGATTGCTTGTCGTCAGCCTGTCGAGCGCGCGTGTCGCAGCCGCTGACGTCGTTGGAATGTAGCTCGTCGCGAATCCGGCCTGTTCAAGTTGCGAGCCGCCGTGATAGAGACCCGATACGCCATCGCCCACATAGTCAACCGACCCGTTCTTCTGCAGCAAGACGGCTCCGCTGATCGTGTTGGCAATCGTGACCCTTCCGGTTACGCGCAACTCCATCCATCCGTCGCGTAGCGGAATGGATCGCGCATTGACGAAGGTCCAGTCCGGTCCGCCGGCACTTTGCGTAAGTACTGTCCCACTGACCAGGTCGAATGAGGCGCCGCAGTAGCTATCCCCGCTGCGCATCTCAACATATGCCTCCGTGCGCTCTCTGCGGCGCAGTCGGGTCGACCATGTGAAGTTTGTGCTGGTTGACACCGATACAGCGACATCCTTATACACGGAGTGGGAAGTGACGTCCCCGCCTGCCGCCTCAACAAAAAACCGCGCAAAATTCGCCTCATCCGGGGCGGCCGTTCCATCGGCACCCACCTGAACATTCGTTGATTTCCAAAATTCCGGTGCATCCGAATTGGGCAACAGGTTGGTGTGCGATTCCTCAAGGAGAAGCCCTTGTAACTCGCCCGTATATGGGTCGTGATCGAAGCGTGCAACGTTGCTCGCCGCCGTGCCTTGCCAGCGATTGGCACCAAAATACCGTGCCGCCGAAGCCCGCGTAAATGTCCAGTCGCCCCGGATGGCAGGGTTGGCCAGAAAATTCAGATCGAGTGTGGGCCCATCAGGGTCTGGTGGCTGCGTAGCCCATCTGAGACGGTTGGCGAGTCTGCTCATTGATCCTGTCCTGCCACGAGGCCGAAGTAGGTTTGCCGCCCGTCGGCGCTTCATCAAACGCCTTAAGGCCCAGGAATTACCATCGCATGGGTTTATCCTCCAAACCAGCCATTCGTATCGACGGCACTCGCATCACCTGTCGTCGGAATCATTGTCGGGCGGTGACGGGTCATCATTTGGCCGGCAACGCCGCATGCGGTGAAAACGGAACCCCATGCTCCTTTCGGCTCTCGCCCGTCTGGAGCTCGTAGCATTTGAGCGACTCCTGGATGCGTACGAGACCTGATCGCACATTCGTGAGTGCGAGACTCGATACGCTCAGCAGGGGCTGGTTGATCCAGTTGCAAAACGCTGCGTTGAACGCGAGCATCGCGCGGAAATACGTTTCCACCACTTTCCCGTGCGCCGCGCTGTTGGCAGAGCCGTCTCCCTGATCCAGCTTGCCCATGGACGCCTGGGCCTTCTGTGAAGCGCTCGCGAGGGCTTTGCGCGTGCGCTGGAGCTCGCCTTCGCGGTTTGAGCTCGTGAACTTCTCCACCGCTCGTAGCTGCATCTCGAACTCATCGACGAGCGCATCCATCTCGTCAAACGTGAGTGGCTTGCACTGCGCCGCCTGCACACTGCGGGTGGCGGCTTCGCCCGCTCGTGCGTCAGCAAGCTGCACCTGGTGGGTGCGCAGCTTTTCAAGGACAGACAGGGTCGTGGCGTCGCCATCGTGCTGCAGGTCGGACACCATCAGCACCTTGTTGTGCGGAAGATCGTCCGAGATTTCCACATCGAGATTACCAACCCGTTTCGCGCGCCGCGGACCTGGCATGCTGGCGAGCTTCACGCTCGCGAGGTCATAGCGCAGTTTCGATGCCGACTCCTCGGCATGGGTGGCGTCGAATGCCTCGATGCCCTTGACAGCCTTGCCGCCCATCGTGAGGGCATACCGCGCATAGTCGCCAAAGACCCATTCCATCGTTCGCGACCAGTCGCGGTTCAACTGGACGTAGGCCTGGCCATCCTTCACAGGCTGATAGCCCGCCTCATCGAAGACACTCACCGTCGCGCCTTCCTTGAGCGGTGACTTCGCCTTTTCGAGGCTCTCGAGGTATTTCCTCAGGCTCTCCAGCCGGGCACGGCTGTTACCGATCAGCGTGAAGGTGCGTTTGAGCCAGCCGATGAACGACTCCCAGATCTTCGCAACGTACTTCAGGATCGTCTCGATGATGCCTTTGGCCGTTTCCCTGAAGCCCTCGGTGGCCACCGTGCCGTCTTCGGCCCGCTCAGCGGGCTGCATGAACTCTTCCGGCTGGATGTCCGTACCTGCCGTGGCCATCTGCGCACAGGTATCGATCAGCTGCGTCTCCTGGACACTTGCGTCCTGGATGTTGCCTGCGACGACAGCCAGGTCTTCGAGCGCATCCGCGGTATCCAGACCGCGATTGACGTCTGCAAGATCCGTCTGGATCTGTGCCTCGTCACGCGCGTTTTCGTCGATAAGGAGGACTTCCTCCTCCAGCGATATCGCAATGTGAGGGTCCTGGTACGACTCCAGCGCGACAATAAATTTGCGCATCGTACGACCTGCAGCGAAAGGCAGGGGCGCATTGCCTGGGGGTCGCCCAGGCATTCACCGGCCTGCTGGATGGATAGATCGGCTCATGATGGCGTACGTGACATGCGCCACGCCGGCCCCAGGATCAGGCCGCCTCTTTCGCCTCCTCCTTCGTCTGCGCTGTGGCCTCGCTGGCCACGGAACCATGCGCGCGAATGGACTGCTCGACGTGCTGGTTAAGCGACTTGCCGGTCTTGACGGCGTACGACGTCATGGCGACGAACGGCGCATCGATCAGCTTGAGCACCCCGCGCACCGCCTTGACGGCTTCAGATTTCCCCTCATCCGATCGAGCTGCCTGCTCGCAGGCCCTCAGTAGCAGTTCCTTCGCCGATTCCGAGGTTTTGGCAAGCGACTGCTTCTGCCGGATCGCTTCACCGAGCTTGATCACGTTGTCACAGATTGCAACGGCCGGGTCGCGAGTGAGCACGGGTACGTCCTCGCCCTTGAACTCTGCGGTCTGCCTGTTGAATGCAAGCAGACCCGCGTTAGAGCCATCGAGCGTCGGTGTGATCATCATCACGATGGCCTTGCCGCCCGGCAGTTCTGCCGAACGGCCAACCGCAGCGCCCTCCGGCGCAGGAAGGCCCTGCGCCGCCGCATCATGTACGGGCTCGAGCCCAAAGTGCTCCGGCGAAAAGTCCTTCGCAAGCTCGCCACCCGCGGCATCGGCAAGAACCTTATCGACTCCAGCGGTGGCGACCTTGCCAACAATGTTGCCATAGGCGCCGAACATCTTTTCCGTCACCTCCAGCACTCGCGCCGACCCTGCGGGATCGGCCGGCACCTTGCCGCCCAGGTGAAGCGCGCCCGCGAGACCTGAATTCTTGATGACGCGCTCCTTCGGCTCGCCTTCCATCTTGCCAGCCGCCTCCCTGAGCGACTTCGCGCGGCTCACCATGGCCTCGACATTGTCGAAGAGCTTCTTGACGAAGCCCTTGACCCACTCGATCGCCTTCCTGATCGCCGCGACGATCGTATCCCAGACCTTCCTGACCTGCTCGCCGACTTCCTCCATTGCGATCTTCGTCGTCTCGCTGCGCCGTGCAATCGAGCCGAACGACTCGAGCGCCGGCGTCACACGCAGGGTCTTCACCCCCAGACGCCTGTACATATGCTTCAGGCTGATGTCCAGCACGCCGGCGCCGGCCTGGTCCAGTCCACCCGATTCGAGTGACACCCTCAGGTGTTCGCGCAACGCTTCGAGCGCTTCCACAGTCTCGACTGCTTCATCGGTCAGCGCATCGTGCTGGTCGAGCTCCGCCTCATCCTCGACGATCTCCGTGAGGCCTTCTTCCTGCGAATTGGCGAGGTCCTCCACTTCTTCTGCATTTTCTTCTTCCTGCAGAAGCTCCTCTTCCTCCATTGCTGCCACGAGACCGCGATGTGTAATCCGACGCATGCTAGAACTCCTCATTTCGCCTGGCAAATAGACAGGATTCCGGATTATTATCCGCACAGGACGTATCCAGGTCGGGCTCATCTGGCACCCGGAACGTCAGCCATACAATTTGACCCGGAGGGGAAAGGGCTCAGAGATTGCCGAACAGCAGGTGCAGTGTCCCGATCAAGTCCTCGATGCCGCCAGCTCGGGAAGTCCATTGCTGGATGACATCAGCCAGCAGGGCAGTCCCGGGGCCCGCTGCGATCGGCTGAGTCGACTGCATGTAGCTGAAGAACTCTTCAGCCGCCTCTGTGGGTTCGGTCTCGTCAGGGGTCTCGCCGGCATGCGCCAGACGTCTTCCTCCGTCAAAGGGCAACAGGAAGCTGGCCCACGATTCCAGCGGGAGATTTCGCCGCCCATGCCTGATGAAGTGCAACGTATCAATCAGGAACCGCTGGTGCGTATCGCCAAAGGACGGGCTTTCCGGCTGCGTTGCGTACCAGTCCGTGAAGCTCGCTGTTCCGAAGGCATCGAGCGCGACGATCAGGATCTTCTCCCGGAATTCGAATGACATCGTAGCGGCCGCCCGCCTGATGTACTGTGCGTAGAGCATTTCCACGGCGGCATTGGCATCCGCTGTGTTCTGCTGGGGCACCACAATGCCAGCGACCGGCGTCGTGCGGATGCGGATATCGAATGGTCGTGGCTTGACAGCGAGACGCGGTGGCAGGGTCTTGCCGAGGAAGCCACGCGGATAGAGGCGCAGGGCACCGGAAGTGCCCTGCCTGCCGGCATGGATGTCAGGCATGGGAGGCCTCCATCCGGGCGATCCTCGCATTCAGACCCTGCACGCGGTCCTGCATGTACTCGATTTCATGCTCAAGTGCTGCATCGGGCTTCTTCGCCAGCAGCTTCTCGAGCTTGAGCTTGCGCAGCTGGACAAGCTTGAGCTCATCCTTAGCTTCGTTAAACCGCGCGACCTGCCATTCAGCTTCCAGTTTCCCGAGGTGATAGAACGGATTCATCTGGACCGGCACTAACCCGAACCTGAACGGATCAAGCCTCTTCTCCCCGATGGTTTCCTTCAGCGCCCCGAAATCGGCGTTCCTGATGACGATATCGGGGATCGTCTCGAAGGTGTCCTCGATCGACTTCACTGGCGCGGATACCGCACGAAACATCGTGCAGAACGCGACGAAGTTCTCGTTGATCCATTTGACCTCGCCCGGTTGCAGTGCATGCGTGAATGCTTCGCCGTCTTCCGCGTAGGGAATCGCCTCGACGACCAGCGCCATGTTCGCGAGCTTGCGTGCAAAGCGTGAAACAAACGCGACCGCTTCGATAAACTGCAGCACGTTCGCTTTCCTGAAGGTCAGTGCCTCGGCTGAAATTTCCTCGTTGTATGTCTTGACGACGAACATCTCGGCAAGCATCAGCGTCGCCTCAGATCCTTTCAGGCCCGCTTCAATCGTCTCGAACATGCTGCCCTTGCCAACCAGCTGGCCAAAGCTCGCCGCAAAGCCCTGCATCTCTTCGGATTTCCACTTCCATTTGCCGAGCAGCCCCGCGGCAGTGGTGAACGCTGGCAGTGTGGATGTGACAAGCTCCACCCGCGTATTGCGGATGTCGTCGAGCACAACGTCCTTGCGCAGCCTCGGAAAGAGGGCGGTGATATAGGAGGTCAGTTTCATGACGTTCCACCTCAAAGGCGAGGTGCCGATACCATGCTGTACGCGCGCAGGATCTCCGAGACATCCGGGCCACCCGAACCCTTGCTATAACCCTTGATGTCCTTGAAACCGAGATTGCTCACCTCCGGAATGCCGCGGTGATAGAACTCCACACGCGCCCATTCGCGGTCGATCACAGCCACGATCATCAGTGAAGTCCGCTCGAAGATTTTCTGGCGTACGTGGAAATCTGCGAACCGGCCGTTAAGCTCCTGCTCGAGCATGGACACGGTACTGGCCGACATGACGACCATGTTCGAGGCTGAGGCGACCGATGGATTGCCATGGAATATCGCTGCGAAAGCGTTCTTTCTTTCCTTCGCAACGATATTTGCATAGAGGCGATCGCCATCAGCCGTGAGGTTTTTGCGGTGCGCATCGACGAGATCCCGACAGAGAATCATGTCCTTCCAGAACGCAAGCCGGCCTGCACGCCATGCGTGGTAGCGCTCCTTGACAGAAGTACTGTCATCACCGGGAGACAGCACATGAACAAGCTGATCGGTCGGGATGGTGTTGGCGATAAGGCGGATTGAAACGGGCACCTTGAAGGTCTGGCCTTCGTGCTTGATTGCCACTTCAAAAATCTTGCCGACCGACAGGTTGACGTTCTCTTTCAGCGTGCTGAGCGCATCCTCCCCGAATGACGCAGCCACGCGTGCGTGCTCGAGTTTTTCACGCTCCATGCGCTGCATCTCGTTCTCGCGTTTCATCCGGTTGAACTTCTCGTCATCCGCATCAAGCGGCCTGCCAGCTCTGGCGCCATGGCCTGATTTCACCTGCGCTTCAAGTGCCACTCCAGTGCACCAGCCAGTTGGCAACCTGTCGCGGTACGCTTCTGCAGCCGTCATCATGTGATGCAGTTTCGATACGGCCGAAGCCGTTTTCGTTGCAGCGGAAGCACCTCCCGCGACCAGATCCAGAGCATCGAATTCGCGCTTCGGATTGAATTTTCCGAGCACGGAAGCGACGGTCGTCTTGCCAATGACCGAGTTCAGGGATACAGCCTGCAGGTAGTAGCCGGCAAAGATGTTGCTCATCGATTGCATGACGTCAGGCAGTACATCCTCGAACAGCACTGCGGTATCGATTAGCACCAGCGGTTCCACCCGTGCCGCCTGGGTAAACGCAACGAGCGAATCATGTCGTGCGCCCTGTTTCGCAGCCAGATTGATGCCCTGGATTATCGCGTTAATGGCGCTCAAGCCCACCTGACTCGCTGCGGCCGCGCTAACGGGATCAGCCATCGCCCATCCTCCTCATTCGGGTAAGCACGGGAACGCCCATGTCCGAGATCAACGCTTCGGGCGCGCCGGACCCCGACGCGTGCTCGTCCTATGCGCAACTCAGTCTGGACAATGTTTTCAGTCAGGCTGGCATTACCGCCGAACAGGCGGTCGATACGTTGCTGCTGACCTTGCCGCAGGGCGCGCGGGGCATCAACGCGCTGCGCAACGCGTATTACGGGATCAACCACCGGCTCACCCCCCAGGCCATACCGATCAACAAAGACACGTTTGGCCTCACGTTCTTCACGCGCCCGCGCCTGAACCTGTCACCCGGGAACCTGAGATCCGAGCGAATCTTCAACCCGCTCACCAATATCAACCCGTACAGCATTCAAAGAATTATTCGTTGCTATCTGGATCCGGACAGTAATCGCGATCCCGCGACCGGCATGAGCTCGCCGTTTGTCGATCCGCTGTCGGCCTTTATTCCCATTCTCTCGAATATGCTGGTGTCGGCTGCGGGCTGGCCGGATATCACCGTGCCTTACACGACCTCGCATGAGGGCGTGTACAAGGAGGTGTTTTCGCTGGTGGATGGCGTGACTGAAATTTACTCGGCATACGATATCACCCTCACTTTCCGCAACATGCAGGGCGATCCTGTTACGGCGCTGTTCTTCTACTGGTCAATGTATATGTCGCACGTCTTTCGGGGCACGCTCATGCCGTACCCTGAGATGATCGTCGACAACGAGGTCGATTACCAGACGCGTATCTATCGTCTTGTGCTCGACGTCACGAAGACGAAGGTGCAGAAGATCGCCGCCTGCGGCGCGGCGTTTCCGTACTCACCGGCCAACGGCGCTGCGTTCAACTACGACAGCCAGAGTCCGCTTAACCAGTCGCACGAGCAGATCAGTATTCCCATGCACTGCGTGGGCGCGATCTATCAGGATCCCATCCTGCTCTACGCGTTCAACAGCACCGTTGCGCTTTTCAATCCGGTCATGGCCGACGGCCTGCGCACCATGTCATGCACCAAGGTACCCATGGCGGCGCTGCAGCTCTTTAACCACCAGGGCTACCCATGGATCAATCCCGACACATGGGAGCTCGAGTGGTGGGTAGATAGCCAGCTCTACCAGCAACTGATCGGCTGGCTCACGAACCTGCAGAACCAGCTCGCGACCCCGCTTTTTTCCACCGGCCAGAACCAGACGGGCGAGGCGAGTGGCAATCCCGCTCCTGACACCGTCGTCGGCACCGCCCCGAACACGCTTGGACAACTTGACTTTGGCGATGGCAGCACCGCCTGAACTGCAGCGCCGTTCGACCTCACCCGGTACCTGAACAAGAGGGCGGCAATCAAGCGAGGAAGCGATGCCGAACAGTTTGTCGATCCAGTCAGTCCCGTCGGGCAGCCCCACCATCAACGACCTCATCCAGAACATCCTGCTGTATCAGTACAACCCGTCGCTCATCGCCCAGGTCAACTTCAACTACCTGGGCGAAGTCACGAACGGTCTCGTGAGCATCGTCGACCCAAGCAATCCCTACGTGCATGCGATCGAGACGGGCGCCGTGAACGTCGCGGCCTTCCTCCAGAAGGTCGAGGCGTTGAACCGCAGACAGTACCCCGTCGCCGCGCTACTCATGAGCGACCTGTACACCCATATGTCGGACGTCGACTATGTCGACCGCTTCGCGACACCTGCCGTGACCACATGGTCGATGATCGTTGACGAAACAGAGTTGCTCGCGAAACTGGTCCTGGACCCGACGACAGGGCTCAGGAAGCTCGTAATCCCGCGCAATACGTATTTCGTTGTGGGCAAAGTGCAGTTCAGCCTCCAGTACCCGATCGTGATCGAGCAGATGGCGCATGGGGGTCTTTCCATTACCTACGACACAACCACCACCTCCCCCCTGCAGACGCTTTCGTCGAATCTCGTGAGGTGGCAATACCGGCAGGCCAAGGACAAGCTCTGGGTCTACATGGAGTTCAAACTCCAGCAGTTCGACATCATCTCGCGCACGGGACCCTGCACGCCCTCGAAGGCATTCCAGCTGACCATCCCGATCAATGATCAGTTCTACTACTGCCGGGTCTATGCCCAGGATCCGTCGACGAACCACTGGGTCGAAATTGACGTCACATATTCGACCCAGATCTATGATCCCCTCACACCCACCGCGGTGGTCACGCTCTCGACCAATACCCAGACCGGCGCCAACCAGGCCGCGATCGCGATACCGCAGATTTACACGAGTTCTGGCCTGCTGAACCAGAACATCCGCGTGGACCTCTACGAAACCAAAGGTCCGCTGAACATGAACCTGTCGAACTATGCACCGACGGCCTTCAGCGCGACCTTCCTCGCGATCGACAAAAGTGACGAGACGATCTTCACCGCGCCCATGTCGACATTCTCGGCACTCATCGTCTACTCGGATCAGGTCGTGCTCGGTGGCACCAGTGCAGTCGATTTCCTCACCCTGCGGCAACAGGTCATCGACAACTCGGTAGGCCCCCAGTCCATTCCGATCACACAGGCACAGATCGACGATGTACTGGGCCAGAAGGGTTTCGGCGTGGTCAAGAATATCGACAACATCACCGACAGGGTCTTTCTTGCCACGGCACCGATGCCACAGCCGGCCGACGCCGAATTGATCACCGCAGCCACCAGCACCATTGAGACTGTCACACTGTCGGTGGCCGACGCGATCCAGAACAGTGCGGTGATCGACAATGGCACAAGCATCACCGTCACGCCCGCGACGCTCTACCAGAACAACAATGGCGTCGTCTCCATGGTCAGCGACAGCGTGGTCAACCAGCTGGAAGCCATGTCGGCGGGTAGCAAGGCACTCGCCATAACCGGCGGAAAATATCTCTATAGTCCGTTCTACTACGTACTCGATCTCACTGGCAACGAGGTTGCATGGCGTCCTTACCGCCTTGACAGTCCTGCGGTCGTCACCAGGCTCTGGGTAGGGGAGAATGACAGTACGGGCCTGCAGGTCAGCACCAATACCTACACGATCAGCTGCACCGCGACCGGGTACCAGCTCGTGCTCGCCACCACTTCCAGTGCCGCGTATCAGGCGATCGACGACAGCCAGGTGTTCTGCCAGCTTTCGTTCGTCCCGCCAGGGGAAACCGCGCGGGCCTGTCTGCAGGGGGGGCTGACCGGAAAGACCAGCGCGGGCGAACGGCTCTTCACGTTTGATCTGTCGACAAACTTCAATATCGACGCTGCGGGCAACCTGTCGCTCACCCGGTTCTTCATGTACAACGCGACACCGCGACTCACCGCAGCGGCATTGACAACCACGTTCGACGTCCTCTATCTGACAAGCTCGTCGATGCCGCCCGAGTGGCAGAAGGGAGCGGTGGACGGTGTGCTCGGCGCGTTTCTTGTCCCAGAGGGGACAGCGGGGATTACCAACGAGCAACTCGTCATCGGGTTCGGGCAATTCCTGGACACGCTCTGGGCACAGTGCAGGACGGTCGTCTCGACGCTTCAGTACCAGACGTACCAGACCAACATCCCATATTACTATCAGGAGGATGTCTACGAGGTCGATCCGGTAACCGGCAGCGCCATTACGATCGTTGACGGCGAACCGCAGTTCACGATCCTGCATTACAAGGGGGAACCCGTCCGGAACACCGATGGCACGCCGAGCTACCAGTTCAGGGTCGGCGACGTCATCCTCATCAACGGCAACCCGGTACCGGTGAATCCGAGAAGCGTCGCCCAGGAGCTCGACATCATGATGATCGATGCGGTCTACCGTTTCGCGACAGACTCGGTGGCGCCAGCGTACGTCGAGCAGCTTCTTGATACCGTGGTGGGGTGGCTGACGGGAGAGTTTGAGACCTTCAATGACAACCTGCTCGAAAACACCTCGCTCTACTATTACCCGGTCGCGAACATGGGCAGCGTGCAGGTCTGGGGACCGGACGGCATTCTCTACAACATCGACGCAGCCCAGAGCTTCCAGGTCACCTGTCTCGTCACGCCTACGATATTCGCAAACGACAGCCTCAAGCAGCAGTTGCAGACGATCACCATCTCGACCATCGATACCCAGCTCCAAAGCGACGTGGTATCAATGTCGGCCATCACCACAGCACTTAACAAGGTCTATGGAAACGACGTAATCAGCTTCGTGGTGTCGGGCCTCGGCGGCTCGCTCAACCTGAACACGGTCACCCTGGTGGACCGCTCGACCCAGCTCGGCATTGCCAAGCAGCTGGTGGCTAACGCCGATGGCACGTTAAGCGTGAAGGAAAACGTGATTGTCTCCTTCATCTCGTACAGCGCCACAACACGTTAGGACAGTGGAAGATGAGGGCATAAAGGGTCACCGTAGATATTCCACGGTGACCCTGGTAATCCAGTCATCGTGCAACCGGAAGCGGAGGTGCAATGAATTCGGGGTATCCGTCGGAACGACGACGCTGAATTACCGGCGGCTTCGATAGATCTCATGTCCCGCGTAGACGCCCATAAATACCCCGACAACCATGGCCCCCACGGCAAGCGATTCATCAGTCTGCCCGGAGGCTTCCATTCCCGTCGCGTATCGCCAGAGCCCAACGCCCGCCGCCGTCATGAGCAAGCTGAAGACCAGGCCCCATAACGGACCCGCAGCACGCGACCGTAAGCTGTCAAAGATCTTCATCATCACGCTCCTGCCTGTGCCTGCACCGACGCTTCTCATTATCGTACGCGGCAAGAATGGCGCCGACAACAACGAAACCCCTGATCCAGAACACTCAGTAACGGATTCGTTCGAGCCTGGCGCCAAGTTCCATCCATTCCACTGGTGCCTTGCCAGTTTCGTCGACGATGTTTTCCACAATGAAGTGCGTGATGTCTTTTGCAAGACGAATCGCCATCTGCGCGGTCAGCCGGATCCCGGCAGCATACGACAGCACGTTGTGCACCAGCACTCCCAGGTCGCTGACGTCCCGGCCCAGTTTGGCAACCGCGCTGAGCAGCGCAGGGCAGAGCATTTCCGTTACCTCATCAGACCCAAGATGGAAGAGGAGTTGGGTCACGGTCGTCTCAAGCGCCCCGACGTGCGAGTCCATTGAGGCCATCAACGGCGTGAGCTTTCTGAGCGACCGGATTGATTCGCTAATGTTGAGCTGCCGCTGGATCCGGGAGAAGGCCGTATAAAGCTCGTCGATGGCAGGCCGGTCGCGTTCCCGCTTGCGGTCGCCACCGTGCCTGAGATCGCGCAGCAGGGCGTTAAGTTCGTCCAGCGTCAGTGAGCGCCCCTCAAACTGGACGATCAGGGGTTTCTCCAGTTCGCTCAGGTCATGCAGCACCACGTGCACGTCGATGGCAGAAGCAGACTCCCTGAAATCCTTTTCGACGATCGAATCCAGCAGGTTCACACGCTGCCGGATGATCACCGCCAGACCTTCAACGAGCCCGCCGATCGCGCTGATTGCCTGCGAATATTCTCCGTTGTGAAGCAGGTCGAGAAACAGCTTTTCAGGGCCAGGCTGATCGCCATAGAAGTAATTCCTGGAAGTGCCCTGCACGTATTCGACTATCTGCTCGAACGACAGCTGGGCGGGACCACCGCCGTCGCGACTCCTGTACCTGCCCTGATGGGACGCCTTGAGTGCGTCAAGCAGTTCCTCGGCCACCTTCACCAGCGCCGCGATATTTTTCTCCGTCTCGCTGGCCGCTTCGTCGAGACTAACGTCCTTTTCCTCCTCGTCCGATCCGCCCTTAATCCACCTGATGGTCTTCCCGATCATGCGTCTGAGTGCGGCCAGCGCGGACTTGATGGCGTCCCAGATTCCGCTGACGATCGACTCGCTGGCGAGCGCGAGTCGCGTCCTGCCAGGCTGCAGGGAATAGAAGCTCATGGGTGCACCATCGCCAAAGTCCGGTGTGATGCGCAACCCCTCGATCGCGAGCGCCTGGCTCATACCGCGCTGCTTGCGGATCTCGGCACGCAACACGAGCAGATCCTCGATGCGCTCTTCCATCGCCGTGATGGCCTCCGTCTCTTCTTCGAGCTCCGGCGGCGCACCCGTGCCGATCGTCTCGACGATCTGCGGCACGACTTCGAGGTCAGTGTCATAGTCATCGACACCTGCGTTCAGGCCCGCGTTCATGCTCTGGTTAAACATGGCCGTCCCCCAGCTGCATCTGACGGATCAGCGCGAGCGCCTGTCCCGCAAGCGTATAGATCGCAACCAGGTGCTGGTTATTGAAGCAGCAGCTATCCTTGTCGACGTACGTCGCCACGCCAATCAGGTTATCGTAGAAGCCCGCACCGGGATCGACCAGAGCAAACGCCTCCGCATGCGCGGCGCGGTAACGCATCATCCAGAATTCACGCGCGCTCGCGAGCGCCTGACGCACGTCGAAGGCGACCTCCTCGTTAAACACCGCGATGTATCGCTGGACTTCAGACAGCACCGTGAAGTTGTAATGGGTACCGGGTGCCTCGACGGCGGTGGACGGCAGGGATACAACCCGCGAAACGGCAAGTGCGACCGCGGTGGCAATGACGCGGCTGCGGTGCTCCAGTTCGCGGATCTGGGTGTTAGTCGCGGCAAGGAATGGGACAAATTCGGCTTTCATGATGGGACCGTGGTCAGATACCGGTTTGCCGCAGTGCAGCGGCCTTCACGAAGAGATCGTTATTGGCGATGCTCTCGAGCTCCCGCTGGAGCTTTTCCTGCGAGATGCGCTGACGCCGCGACGACGAGAGAAAGTCGGCCATGTAGCTGAAGAGCTGCCGGCGATTGCTAACCGTCGCAAGTACTTCGTCAATCGCCGCGATGTCCTCCGCATAGTCCGCCTGCATTTCCTTGCTGAGCTTCGGATCCTTCATCCCCTCGACCAGCTGCTCACGGATGCGCTCATAACGCGTCTTTAGCGTTCCATACGCCTCTGTCTCGGCGCCTTTCGAATCCGCCGTGCAACTGGCCATCAGCATGGACCACGTGCCGCCCAGCGTGAGCGGCACGGCAAGCAGCAGAATCATTTTCAGCGATTCCGCATAGAGCCACGCGAGCCGGTTCCGATACGCAATATGGCCATCGATCCGGTTGAGCTTGTCGAGCCCCGTCACCAGGTCCCTGCCTGCACCGAGGCGCACGGCGAACTGGTCCGCGAGCGCCTCGAAGCCGTTCATGTCGAATAGCGGCATCCCGATCTCCGACTGCAGTTCGCGCGCAATGCTCGATACCACCACGATCTCGATGACCTTCCTGTCCGCCGATTTCGCCAGCATCTCCACGTCCAGATCCTGAAGATGGGAAACGGATTTCACTTTGGCCAGTACCGCTTCGCGATCCTTGACGCTGGCCGACTGGTCCAGCTTTTTCGACAGGCCAGCGAGTATCTGGTTGGTCGTCAGCGTATGGCTGATCAACTCGAAATACGCAAAGACGTGTCCAAGCTCATGCAGGACAATCGCTGCAATTTCCTCCGCTGACAGCTTCTTCTGGAAAAGCTGGGGTGGGACGATCAACACCGACTGCAGGTCGCTGAACACACCAGACACACGCGCATTCCTGCGATCCACCCGGCCGATGGGCCGGACCTGGCTCTGCGCAATCAGCTTGTCGGCATCCGCATTGGTCAGCATGTGCTGCCGGAAATAATCCCCCCATCTGCTTAACAGGACATGGTTCTTGTTCACGGCCGGCGGATAGACGACGGGGCCGTCCTCCATCCACGCCACCTTCACGTTCATGCCTGTGTAGTGCGCGATGAGCACCGGCAACTGCATGGCAGCGTCATGATCCGCAATCGCATCGGGCTTGACACCCTCCAGCTCCCGGAACAATGCGGCCAGCTCCCGGAAAAAGGCATCGCTCTGGAAATCGACGTCCTCACAGGCAATCTGCAGCATCGGTATTTTCAGCCACATGACTCGCGTCCTTTGTTCCCGAAAATTAAATCTGACCGGCGATCGCCATCGTGTGCTGGTTGCCACGACCGGCAGCCACGACATCACCGGCATTTCATAGGGATTCGCGAGCCGTCGTCCATCAGCGCTCATCTACAGGAAGCGGGAGTTCCCCATGTCCGGGACGGCCACCAGCAAACCGGTTGCCTGGGAATGCAGATTTGCCGTGTACTGTCCGCCACCCAGGGGCGAACGTGACGACTACCACCTCGTCAAGGAAATTGCGCACTACCCGGACGGCTCCGCGAAGCCGCACATCCGGCTCATCAGGAATTTCACTTTCCCGTTCTGGGTCACGAAACGCGCATTCAGAAACCATCAGGAAAAAAAAGAATGGGAGCTGCTCGAGCGGCTGAACCGCTTCGAAAGTACGCGCGCCAGCCAGAATATGGCCATCGCGAAGGCGCTGGAAATGCCAGGCGTACGGGACCCGCACATCCTCAGACGCTCGCCGTATCTGTACGGCGCCGATCTCCTGTCCACATCGGTGATCCGCAAGACGTACATGGAGCGCTTTCCCGCGGTGAACACGCCATATAGCGTCGCCGCTTTCGACGTCGAGACCGATGCTGTTCACGGCACCGGCGAGATCATCATGGCCACGCTCTCGTACCGGGACAGGATCATTACGGCCATCTGCAAGTCATTCCTCGCGAACCAGGGCGTGGGCGAGGGCGTGGACATCGAACAGGCGCTACGCGGCAAGCTGGATTACTATATCGGTGACGTATGCAGCAAACGCGGAGTGCGCTGGGAAGTCGTGCTGGCCGACAGTGCCGCCGACATCGTCCTCGCATGTTTCCGGAAGGCGCACGAATGGAAGCCGGACTTTGTCGCGATCTGGAATATCAACTTCGACATGCCGAAGATGATCGAATGCCTCGAGCACGCCGGGCTCGATCCGAAGGACGTATTCAGCGATCCGGCCGTGCCCGGGGCGTGGCGCCACTTCAGGTACAAGGTCGGCAGCAGCAGGAAGGTCACGGCTTCGGGCAAGGTGAGTCCGATTCCACCTCATGCGCAATGGCACACCGTCTTCTGTCCGTCCAGCTTCTACTTCATCGACGCCATGTGCGTCTACTGGCATCTGCGCTCGCAGAAGGGCAAGGACCCGTCATACGCGCTCGACGCGATCCTCAGGAAGACGTTCGGCGAGCGGATCCGCAAGCTCCGTTTCGAAGCGGCCAGCCATCTGGCCGGTATCTCCTGGCATCAGTTCATGCAGCAGCATCACCCGCTTGAATACGTGATCTACAACGTGTTCGACTGCGTGTCGATGGAACTGCTCGACGAAGAGAACAAGGACCTGCAGCTCACCTTGCCTGGTTTTGCCGGATGGACTGACTTCTGCAATTTCAACTCGCAGCCGCGACGCCTCGTCGACCGGCTGCATTACTTTTGCCTCGAGGAAAAGGACCGGGTCATCGGCACGACGTCGGATTCGATGCGCACAGAGCTCGACGCGCACGTTGTCAGTCCGTCGGGCTGGATCGTCACACTGCCGGCGCATCTCGTGGCCGATAACGGACTGTGCCTGATCGAGGAGGCGCCGACGCTTCGCACCTCGATCCGGGCGCACTCGGCCGACCTCGATGCACTCAGCTCGTATCCCACGGGCGAAGAGACGTTCAATATCAGCAAGGAAACCACGTCCCGCGAGCTTTGCCGTATCGAGGGAGTGAGCGAGCACACCCGCCGCATGCAGGGCATCAATCTGTCGGGCGGTGCGACCAACGCAGTGGAAGTTGCATGTGGGCTGTTCGGGCTGCCATCGCTCGATCAATGGCTCGATGCATTCGCCCGCACGAAGGGGTTGAAGTTCGTAATTCCGGCGTACTCGCTCGTCACGCGCCGGGACACAGCAGACGTCGATTGCAGCAATGACGATTCAGAAGATGATGAAGACCCGGGTGATGATTTCGAACGTGAGGATGGCGCAGAATAGAACCGCTCATGAACGGAGGGTTAGCCATTACGGCAACACTACCGGCAATTTGCTGCATCGAGTTTCTTTGACATGTGGCGGAGTCGCCCGAAAAGCTGCGTGACCTTGCGCTTCAGGAAGCTGCCGTCCGCTCTGCCGCCAGGACGCGCTGAACTGTCGGCCTCTCCCTGACACGTTCGTACCACGCCTGGAGGTGACAGTGCGAACTGAAGTCAATGTTCGCGTTGTACACGGACTTCATCCATGTCGCCTTTCCCCAACCCGTTAGCGCGAACAGATAGGCGTCAGCGATGGTGAAAACGTCGCCCATCAGAAACTGCTTCCCAGCTAACTGCCGGTTAATCCATTCGTACCTGCTTTCGAGCTTTGGCCTGGCGATATCGACCCATTTTCCCGCTGCCACGGCATAGAGCAGCGGTATGAAGCCTTTATGAACTTCAGAAGTCAAAAAATTGAGCCATTCGAGCAGCCTGTAGCGTTCAATCGTACCGTATTCAGGTATCAATCCAATCACGGGGCGTTGATCGGCAAGATACTGCGCGATGACTGGCCCTTCACGCAGAAAGGTACCACTGTCTAACTGCAGGAGCGGTACGTAGCCCAGTTCAGCAAGGTCGTAGTAGCAGGACCCGTCCTCCAGCAAATGCTTGCGGGCATCGACTTTGACGATCTCCGCATCCAATCCGGTTTCCTGCAGTACGATGCAAATCGCTTGTGAGCAGCTACCGGGTGCGTGATATAGCTTCATGCATGTTCCTCATCATTGAAAACAAGCCGCCACTTCTATGGCGCGGAAGCTAATATCTCCCAGCAAGGATAAAAAAGGAAGAAGGGAGAAAATTGTGATATAGGTACAAGAAATATACTGATGCGGAAAAATCGATGAAGAGAAGTGCGACAGGATGTTCAGTTGAGGAGGCAATGCGTTTGCTGGGTGGTCGCTGGCGCCTGCTGCTAGTGTCGTATTTGCTGGATGGGCCGAAACGGTTTAACGATCTGCGCAGAGATGTCCCGGGAATATCGCAGCGAATGTTGACGCTTGATTTGCGGGCACTCGAACAGGTCGGCCTGATCCAACGGACGGTGTTCGCCGAAGTTCCGGTAAAAGTGGAGTATCAGCTCACCACGGATGGCGAGCGTCTGAAGCCCATCGTCGAGGTCATGCGGGAGTTTGGACTTTGGCTCAAGGGCCGCCCAGAGATCGAGCCCCAAACTCCAGAGCTGCAATAGCTGGAGATTGCAGGTAATTCGAGCCGTCTCGTGATGCGGCATATCGGGATATCCGTTGCTGTGCCGGGTGCAGTCCAGTCGCCAGCGGAGCCTGTGCCCCGGCAACTATGGGTCAACGCGCATCAGAGCCGCGTAGGCGTCCTGCAGCTTCTGGGGATAGTTGTTCATGGTGACCGCCGCCTGCCCGTTGTACTGCAGGGCAAAGTGCAGCCAGTCTTTCGCCTTCAGGTAGCGCAACATCGCGCCGCTGTTCATATTGGTCACGAACCGCACGAACGCGTCAAGCTGATGGGACTCGCTCATCTGCATCGCGTTGACGTAGTCGGTCACGTTCGCATAGCCGAGCTCCGCAAACCAGTAGCCCATGATCTGGAAGAGCCCCCAGGAGCACGCCCGGTATGCGACGCCAGGATCGACGCCGCCGCCCTTGATGATCTGCTGGGCCTGTGAAAGACGCGTCCATTCGGCCGCACCGCCGAGATAGGCGCCGGCGGTGGTATTGATGAGCGTGGGATACTGGCTGACGAGTTGGGAAAGTTTCGCGGAGGGGAGCAGCGGGACAAGCTGCCTGTAGAGCTGAGCGCGCTCGAAGAGGATGATGCACTGACCGTTGTCGAGAAAGCCGGCGCCTTTGGCTTCGACCTGACACACGGCCTGCACGGTAGCGACATCCACCCCCAGCTTCGCGGCGGCCTGCTGGAACGCGGCCGCGCCGAGATACTTCTGGGCCATGAAGGGCGCGAGGATCGCCTGTGTGGCCGAATCGTAGATGCCGCTGACCGGCACGCCGATCTGGCTCTGGTACTTCTGCAGTGCAGAGATTGAGAGTGGCCCGAACTGACCGTCGATCTTCAGACTCGCGCCCGTCTTTTCGTTCAGGGCGCGCTGGATCTGCCGGGCTTGCGTGGAGGATGTACCTGAGGGAAGGGCGGGCATGGTCGGATTCTCCTCATCACCGGATGGAACCCTCGCCCGCGGCCCGTGAGCTGCGGATGGGCGAGGGGGTTCACAGGATGAGTGCGATCCGCAATTGAGAGGACTACCTGGCGACTACTTACCGAAGTACGCCGCCAGACGTGTGCGACCTTTTTCTGTCAGCCCATACTGCATCAGACGCTCGAAGTCGACCTGCCGCAGCGCGGTCTGGCGCGTCTTCGGATCCGCGAGTGTCTTGAGCAGGGTGATGATCTTCTCGAAACCGCGCCGCTGGTTCTTCGACAGGGCCACGCTGTCCCAGTAGCGGAAGAGGTGTGTCTCACGGAACGCGGTGTCACGTTCGCGGTGCAGGATGCCGAGGATCGCGGTGAGCACGGACCGGAAGTCCGCATCGAGCGTGTTGATGGCGGCGAAGACTGCGTTGCAAAGGCTCACCTGTTGCCGCATGCCCTCGGCCTGCGTGATCACGCGACCAGGCTTCATGATCTGCGCGTACTCCGTAACGGTATTGATGATCATCTGGCCTGCAATGGTCACGTCTTTCAGGCTGCCTTCCTGTTCCTGCTGCGCCTGCTCCTGCTGCTGTCCCGGGGTATCCGTGGCCGCTGGAGAGGTGCGCGCGCCGGGCGCGGGCGTACCAGCGCGCGCTGCTACTTTTCGCGATGGTATCGCAGACTGACCGTTAGTTGCCTTCGTGGCCTCGCCGGCGGAAACGGCCGGCCGCGTGTTGCCGCCCTGTTCACCTGGCTGGCTGACGTTGCCATCCTGCCTTGTGGGACCCCTCGCGGTCGCCGTCGTGCGGGCAGACGGATTGGCCCCTGGATCTGGACCCTCTGTTTCCTTCGGTTCATCGTTCATCTGCGGCTCCCGCGAAAAGGTTGACGGACCTGAGCTCGCCCGACAGGCACCCACGGCGCTCAGATGATTGATTTGCGGTAGTCCATTTTCGCGGTCTCAAAGACTTTCCCATGCACGGGAATTTCGAGACCAGTGGATCTGTCATAGTGCGACGCGGCAAAAGCTGTAAGATGCAGATGGCTATCGTTGTGCGGCAGAACGGCCATCGGCGGTCAGTTGCCATCAATGGCTGGATCGTCAATCGACTCGCGAATAGTGCAAATGGGATTGCACGAACAGTGCGAGGTATCTCACCTCACCTGTAATACGCGCATACGCGTGACGTCCAGATCAAAAAATATCACCCTCCTGCAAGCGAGATAAATGATGCTTCCGTCCCGCCTTCCTCTTGTTCAGGCTCCGATGGTCGGTTCTCTGAGCCCTCTCACAATTGCGGTCAGTGAGGCCGGCGGCCTGGGTTCGCTTGCTTGTGCAGCGCTTTCCCCTGCGCAACTGCGCGAACAGATCGGCTTGATTCGCGCTGGAACGTCAGCGCCGTTCAATGTCAATTTCTTCTGTCACACCTCGCCAGACACGGACGAGGAAGGTGAAGCGAAATGGCTCGAATTACTCGCCCCCTATTACAGGGAAATCGGCCTTGAACTGTCCGCTGCCCGGAAAGGGCCGGGTAGGGCACCTTTCGATGAGGCCATGTGCGATGTGATCGAAGAAACCAGACCACCGGTGATCAGCTTCCATTTCGGGCTACCCCGCGAGGGCATGCTTGCGCGGGTGAGGCGTACCGGGGCGATGATCGTGTCTTCCGCAACAACCGTCGAAGAAGCGCGCTGGCTTGAGAGTCGCGGTGTCGACGCCATCATCGCGCAGGGCGCAGAGGCCGGCGGCCATCGGGGCATGTTCCTCACCTCCGATATCAATGCGCAGCCCGGCCTATTTGCGCTTTTACCGCAGATCGTGGACGCGGTGAGGGTGCCTGTTATCGCAGCGGGCGCGATTGCCGACGGAAGGGGGATTGCGGCAGCCTTTGCTCTTGGCGCGAGCGCGGTGCAGATAGGAACGGCCTACTTGATGACGCCTCAGGCTGGCAGGTCCGGCATTCACCGCGCAGCCTTGCGTGGCTCGCGTGACGACACGACACGGCTGACCAATCTCTACACGGGCCGGCCGGCACGCGGATTGATGACCCGCTTCATGCACGAACAGGGACCGATGAGCGCGGTCGCACCCGCATTTCCGCTGGCAACTGGTGCAGTGGATCCGCTTCGCGTCGCGTTCGAGAAGAGTGGATGCAGCGATTTTTCGCTTCTGTGGGCGGGCGAAGCAGCAGCCCTGGCCCGCGAGGAGGACGCGGGACTTTTAACACGTCAGATCTGGGAGGAAGCACTGAAATGCGCGTCTGGTCTTCGTTTGTAGGAGAGTATCAGGTGATAGCCTTCAGCACCAATTGCAGGCGGATCTGCCACGTAGAACGGGCCGGGAACAGTCGGTCGACGGCGCTGAGATCGATTCAATAGGTGCGCATGGTTCTTCGCAGAATCGAATGCATATCAGCGTCGGCAACCATCAGGAACAAAAAACTCTCAAATGAAAAATCGCGTGATGTCGCAATCCATTCTACTTCAAAGAGTGACTGTCGCGATCTGCACCTTGCCCTTGTTCACCCTTGAGGCGCAGGCGTCGGTCAGCACGATTGAGTCTTCCACGCCAGTCTATTCTGCACAGGTCGATGGAACCCGACTGGAAAAAATTGTGGTGCCTCCCCAGGAACTGGAACTGGATATGAACGCCGCCAATTCAATCAGGTCTGAAGCTGGAGCCTTCAAGCCGGCGCGGTATTCATTTCCTAATGCCGCAGTCCCACGTACCGCCCTGGGACACCTACAGTCGATATACCACTACGATCGCCGACGGGATGTCCCTATTGTCTCGTCTGGTGGGGATTGGGTCATCGCAGAACACTTCGCGGCCGACTCGCATATTCCAACCTCAAGGTTCCGGCTACTCGGGACAAAGGTCCAGCGCCAGGAACAGCTGGATTCCTCGGGTCGAACCCGGAAGATCATACTCGTAGGGTGGTCGCCTGTTCGCTCGCTTGAAGATGAAGACGTCTCCGACCTTTCAAGTCTGGGACGGAATCCAGCGTGGATTCGCGTCTTGAGCGTGTCATCGGATGGAAGGAAGAAACTTATCGCCCTAGCATGGAGACGGGAAGGGCTCGAAGCACTCAAATCGACTGATGAAGAGCCAAATGAAAGGCAGCTTCAGTTCGGACTCCAAAACGGCACCGTACGCTGGCCTTCGATGACAGCCTTTACAAGGGCAAACGATATTGATCTGAGCGCGACAAGACTATCTGGAGAAAAGAAGTCCCCGTAGCCTGAACGTCATATTCTACAACTCCAGCCAGGCTCCCTGCGTTCGCATTGGCGACGACAGACTTCCTTTGGACGCTCATTTTCTATCCATTTCAGGTGTCTATGTAATAGCCTTCCTGTAGTCCATCTTTGCGGTCTCAAGCACTTTCCCGTGCATAGCGCCGAGACTCAATCCCATGAACGTGGACCCGTAGTCCGAGATCGCCACCGACAGCGCCGTGGGATTAAGCGAAAGACGGGCGCCCGCACACA
This sequence comes from Paraburkholderia sp. HC6.4b, assembly GCF_014200875.1. NCBI lineage: Bacteria > Pseudomonadati > Pseudomonadota > Betaproteobacteria > Burkholderiales > Burkholderiaceae > Paraburkholderia > Paraburkholderia sp. HC6.4b. Next base: position 241,611 of record NZ_JACHDC010000009.1, on the reverse strand, counting down.
CCGAGCAGTAGTCGGTCTTCGCAAGCACGCAGAACATCGGGCTGCGCAACATGATCTTCTTGCCGAGATAGCCGCGGGCGGCCTCCTCGCTGTCGATCTCCTGACGACCGCCAGGCGTCACCACCGATGAACCCGGCAATTTGTAGAGGTTGTCTTCGTCGACTGTCATCTCGAGTCCGAGACGCGCACCACAGTCCTCTTGTGTAACCCCGAGGTTGGCCGAGACCCTCAACAGCCACTTCACGAGTTCGCCGCCGAGCGCCGTTTCCGCGCCGCGCTTGTACGAACCGGCCCGCAGGGTATCGTTCATGCTCGGGAATTTGCTGATGTCCCAGCCTTCGGCGAGGGACGTCTTCACGAGATCGGCGCGGGTCAGGTCGCCAAAGCCCGCTTCCATGCCCATCATCGAAAAAAGACGTGTTCGCACGACGTCCCAGGACTTCTTCGTGATAAGGAAATTCGCACCTTCATCGTCTTTCAGATATTCCTTGTCGTACTTCACCAGCTCCTTCATGATGCCGGCGACAACAGCGGGGTCATCGAGGTGATCCCGGTTCTGCTCGAGCAGCCTGTCGCGCAGCGCGAGAATTCCCGGGGCCGCCTGCATGGTTTTGCGCGTTACGGCGGGCACGCACAGCTGCGTAAAGGCAGTGAGCTGGAACATCGCGTTGGAGAATTTCACATACTCGCTGGTGTAGAGCGGAGCCTGGGTGCCCTTTGATGCCGTGCCTGGCGCGGGTGCCGGCGTGCTCCCCTTCACACCCACATCGGGGTCGTCAATCGTGCGCTTCAGGACATGGTCCTCGAGCTGGGCGGCGCTTACTCGCCCCAGCTGGAATTCGACGCGGTCTCCGAACGGATAGACAAGCACCAGGAAATTGAACAGCGTGTTGCCATAGGTCGTTCGCACATCGCCGCGCAGGTTCGGCACTTCGCCCGCCTTCAGGTCGATGGGGTCGCGGAAGCTGAAGGGCGGTTGGCCTGGCGTGGCATCCTCAATGGCCGTGAGGTCGTGGTCCTTTTCCGGATCGACAAAAAAATGTGCAGTAGGTGTCTGGACAATCCGCCACGGATACCGGTCCGTCTTCCAGGCATCCGGGTTCTCGCGCGTCTGGCTAAACGCTGAAATGACCCAGGCGCGGCGGCGATACTCCTCAGCCGCCATCGCCCTGAAAAAGAAGGTTCGCTTGTCCATCGTGGGGTGTTTCCGTTCGGATGGCCGTCGTCGCCCTGATCTCGCATTTCAGCAACAGATCGTTCGCCGCCACCGTCACCTTCGTGATGAGGTCGAGGTCGTGAAGCATGGTGTCGATGTGCGTGCTGATCACGCTGCGTGGGTTGCCGTTGCCATCACTGGAAATGAGCGCCATTGCAACGAGATTGGCAGCGACCACCGCAGGCGGCAGGGTTTCGAGTTCCGGCCCGATCATGTTGACGTAGAGGGCAAACGGGTATCCCACGTCCAGCCCGTCTGAAAAAAAGCGCTCCAGCAGCACCGGCGGTCCGTCCGCGAATTCCCTGAAGCGTCGCCATGCCTGAACATAAGGAGCTTTGTCCAGCCGCTCACCCTCGGGTATCCGGTCTTCAGCCTGGGCAATGGCCACCTCGACAATGCGCTGGATGGTCGGCTGGTCGACGCCGTGCAGGTCGACCAGCAGGTCCTCGGCCGGCGCGCCGGTAGTAATGCTCAGCACTTCAGCCAGCAGTTCCTCGGGATGCGACTCAAGCTCGCAGTGCCGCAGGATCGCAGCGGGATCGTGAAAACTCTCGATAGCTTTCAGGCCCCTGAGCAACACCGACAGGTGATCGACACGCGCCTCACCGGAAACCGTGACTCCAAGCGCCCTGAGCAATCCCACCTGGAGATCGTGTGTGGAGTCGTACACGTCCTGAACGGTCTGTCCGCGATCGACCACGTCGTCCATCATCAGGATCTGCACAAAGATATCCGCATAGTCCTCAATGCCGAATTCATCGAGCACGGTATGGGCCTCGTCAATCGTCTGCATGAATTCCGGGGACGACGCCTGCGCGAGGTAGCCCCGCAGGATGTCAATCATCTGGATTCCTCACGTTAAAAAATATCCCTTGCTTCAATGCTGTAGCGATCTGTTCAGCCGCCGCGATATCTGAATAACGCAGCGAACGAATGGCTCGGGGTCGCATTTCTCATTTCCCTCAAATGATGAATCGCGAAACAACGAAATCAGGTTTTTGGAGTGGCCGGAAATGGCGAAAAAAACGAAATCGCGACGCAATCGAAATGCATCCAGGCAGGGGCCGCTCTTCCGGGAAGCGCCCATTGCGCAGGCTGTCCGCCTGGCTGCCGATAAGGCACCGGGGCAATGGGACGTGCTCAATGACATGTATCTCAAGATGCTCGCGTTGATGGACCACTGGATCAGGCGCGCAGCGCCGGTGCTCAGCAATCCTGTCCTTCTCACGCATCTGGGGAGCAAGGAAGAGTACTGCGCCCTGCTGATCCAGTTCAGGTGCGACATGGAGCAGCTTTCGAAAGAACTCGTCCAGTTGCACCAGGCGCATACCGGCATGACGGGCGGCACAGACGACCCCGACGAAAACCTGCGCGCGGCGATGCTGTTCGAGCAGTACGTGATGTGGCAGCTCAGGCACGACCAGACACTTATTCCCATCGTCAATCACCTGCTCGAGTTCACCCATGACGCGGAGCTCGCCCTGGCAGGGACGCAGCCCGGCGTAGCTATTCATTTCGAGACGGCAGCCGGCGTCGGGCCTGACGGGCCTGACGGGCCTGACGGGCTTGATGGGGGTAGCGAGGAGGACAACGCCGCGCAGGTCGTAGAAGCCGCCTCGCCCCGTCAGGGAAAGTAGCGGCGCTGTCGTTCGGCGTCATGCCGTTCATCTTCATGCCGGGAGGTCACCGTGCCCGAAGATTACCCCGTGGATCAACCCGGTCCGGAAGGGCAGCCGTTGCCCTCGGACGAATCCGCCGATGGATTTGATGAAATTCCGGTTACCAGCGCTGCAGAGTTTGCCGCCCGGCAGCCCGCTGAACAGGCGGACATCAACGCCCTGCGCAACGTACCCCGTGCCGACGAACCGCCCGCGGGCGGCGAAAACGCTGCGCTGCCAAGGGAACAGGAGGAAGGGGACGGGCAGGACGGCGTCAACGTCGTCGTGCCACCACTCACACCATCAAGGACAACCGTACAGGAGTACGAAACGTTCCCCCCGCTCGAGCGGGCCTGGAACCCCGACAACATGTTTCTCGTCGGGCATGCGAGCACGCGCCAGCATATCAGCGACATCATGGACACGCTGCCGAACATCGACATCACCCGAACCGAAGATGGCCGTGAGTGGTACAGGACGGCCAATGCCGCGAACGGTCTGGCGCCTCGAGGGGACCAATGGCAGGCATCGATCAGTCGCGAAGGCAGTGAATGGCGGCAGGGCGTCAACTCGGAGCAGGGCAGGATCAATCTGGGACGGCTCTCGTTTTCGAGTGCGCCGAACGAGAAGGTATCGGGCGAGAAGGCCATCCTGCAGATCCGCTCGATGCTGGGGCTCGGCGCCGTCATCCAGGTGCCGCTCTTTCATTCGGGCTTTCACGTGTCACTGAAAGCCCCGAACGAGATGGCCATGCTCGAACTGAACCGGCAGCTCATGGAGGACAAGATCGATCTGGGCCGCAACACCACGGGCTTCGCGTTCGCGAACACTTCCTCGTACCTGACGAAGTGGCTGCTCGATTTCACCATCGACCACCTGCACGACACGACGCTGCAGGAAAAGGATCCGGCGAAGATCCGTGAGCTGATTCTCACGCCCGATCTGCCCGTACTCTTCTGGGGCCTCGCCTGTTCTATCTGGCCGCGGGGATTCCAGTACGCGCGCCCGTACATCGATCCGACGACGAAGGAGGAGCGGATCCTGCGCAGCAGGCTGAACGTGAGCAAACTGCTGTGGGTCGACAACAAAGCGCTTACTGCGTGGCAAGTCCGGCATATGGCGGGGCGGGGCAGCAGTACGATGAGTGCGGAGAGCGTGAACCGCTACCGCAGCGAATTCACGATCGGCCAGCCGCGGCGCGTGCAACTCAGCAACGAGATCGCCATGACGCTGCGCGTACCGTCGGCCGCAGACTACGTGCTCGCCGGCGAGCGCTGGATCGGCGAGATCGTTCGCATCATTGACGGCGCGATGGAAGTGCCACCTGATGACGAGAAGCGCAACAACTACATCCTCGCCCACGGACAGGCCACCAACATGCGGCAGTACGTTCATTGGGTGCAGGAGATCCATTTCGGCGAGTCCGGCATCGTCGATCGCGAGACGATCGAGAACGCCATCAACGAGCTCTCGCCAGGCGAGGAAGTGCGCAACCGGTACTTCACCGAAGTGAGAAAGTACATCGACGACTGCACCATCGCGCTCATCGGCACGAACACCGTGACGCAGGACGAGGAGAACCGCTTACCACGCTTTCCGCACATCCTGCCGATGAATGTCGAAAACACTTTTTTTACCCTGCTCGTGCAGAAAATGAGCCAGATCAACCTGAGGGATTAAGGCGTCCGCATGTCTCGCAGCCAGACTTCGGCGCACGCGTACCAGAAGAAAATCCGGTGAAGTTCGCACTGGAACAGGCGCCGGCTATCACAAACTCATCGGACGTCCAACTGCTGCTGCGCGACTGCTATGAAACGGCCTACGGCATCTACAACCACGCGCTCGATAACCGCGGTCCAACGCTGTCGCTGGTCGCAATGCATGAGGCCGAGGACAGTTCTTCAGGGGGTCTTCTGTACGAGCGGATCCGGCAATACGAAAAGCGCCAGGTGTTGGCGCACTTTGGACTGAACCTCATTGAGTTCCTTTCCCTGCCAGGCGACCTAGTTGCGTTCGTGCTCGAGCAGTCGCTACTGGCCCAGCAGAGCAGGGACCGTGTCAACGACAGAATGATGAAGGAGTTCCAGCAGGTTGCGCAGGATCCAGAAGCGGGTAATGGCTGACGTTTCCGCCATTATTCCTGCCGTACCGCGCGGACTCACTGTGCACGGCAGATATAATCTGGTTATGCCCGGGTACGGGCGTGACCATGGGAGTCGGAAAAACGGAGATGGGTACGCAGGCAAAAGCCGAATTACTGCTTGAATGGTTGCGTGAACGCAGTGACGCGACAGTCGGTGAAATCACTGCCGCTGGATTGATGAACTCACGCACGGCATCCGATGCCGTGCAATACGCCGTTCGACATGGAGCGCTTCAACGTATCGTTCGCCGGGGCGTAAGCGCAAAGGAGCGGGTCCGTTACCGGGTTACCGGCGTGGCGTTGCCGGTACCACGGACAGGTGTCCAGCCGTGCTTCGATGGCTTGCTCAGCGCCTGGGGTATCGCTCTCGTACCGCTGCCGCTGGCATCGACCGAAGTCTGTAGACATCAGCTTCTGGATGACCGATAGAAACGGATCAGTACCAGACGCGATAGTCGCGCAACACGAGTCGTGGCGCTTCTCCGATTACCAGTACTCCGACTGGTTAGGTGGCCACTTTTTGATTATGATGCGTCGTCGTCCTTCGACGTCCTTTTTCACATTCATTCTGGAATATTCATTATGCAAACCGGCATCGTCAAATGGTTCAACGACGCAAAAGGCTTTGGCTTCATCACTCCCGATGGCGGCGGTGAAGATCTGTTCGCCCATTTCTCGGAAATCCGCACGGAAGGTTTCAAGACACTACAGGAAAACCAGCGGGTCCAGTTCGAAGTAAAGCAGGGCCCCAAGGGCAAACAGGCGGCGAACATCACGCCGCTGTAAGCGTTGGGCTTCCGGCCACCAACACGCAATTCACATTGCCATGAGTGGAAAAATTCACGACGGCGAAGCGCGCGAGCGGCTGATTGTCTGGCTGAGAAGGCGTATGGCGGAATTCGGTATTACGCCGCAGGCACTCGCCGATTCCATCCAGCACGATAAAGACCACGCGCCGGTCTACCGCGACGCGTTCGGCAACGAGTGGAATGGCCATGGCACCATGCCAGGCTGGCTGAGCGCCGCGCGTAACGCTGGCGTGAATCCCGATTTCTTCCGCATTGCGCAGGCACCGCATGGCCAGGTGCCTGAACGCATCATCGACCCGCGTCAGCTGGACCTGTTTCGCTGAGTGGCAAGGCCGAATGAGAGTCGGGTCTGGCCGATCAGATTCACGACCGGTCCAGACCCGGTTTCCTTACTGCGATTCCTAGACTTGTGCCCGGCGCTCAACCAGTTGGGCAGACAGCTCCTCGATAATTTTGGAACCAAGTTCGAATCCATTAAAGAGCGCATAGAGGGGCGGCAGCATTGACGTCAGAAGGCCACCAATCGCCGAAGGCGATGTGCTCAAAGGAACAGACTGGTACAGCGTGATTTCGTCCTGGTAAGCCTTGCGACCCGGTGAAATGTAGCGACCGGGAAGCGCCCACGACTCCAGCGTACGATCGCGCAGCCCACTCCATCTGAACGCAAATTCAAGCGTTACATCGTCCTCCGGGCAACCCATCGCTTTGGCAAAAGCGAGACCCACTGCGATAGCATCCGCACAATCGAGAACAGGCATCGCAAAATCGAATGCGGTTTGCGGCGCGGGACTACGGTTCGTTAGTGGCAGATCGTCGTTCAACGCACGACGATGATAGAACGCCCCCTGAGGATCAAACTGCATGAAGTCGATATGCCGGTTACCTGAAACGACGAGTGCCTCCCATATCTTTTCGAGCACATGGGGACGGTCTGCCTCATGCTGAAAAGACGTGCTGCTTAACCATACCGGCCAGCCCGTGTATTCCGGATTAGCCGTCGTCAGCAGATTCATGAAGTTGTTGAAATTCTGCGGCGGAACAGGACCACCGATAATCAGTGCAACTTCCCAGAAGCCCGTCGGTGGCAACGTGAGCTTCCTCTCGGCAACAGCATCTGAAAACCGGTGCCGCCCCGAATCCAGCAACTTCACCAGCTCTTTCTTTTTCCCCACAGGCTCAGGTTCAGCGTCGTCACCATCCGTTACGCCGAAGACCTGCGCCAACGCAGCCGCCGAAGCTCCCGTCAAATGACGACGCAGGAAACGACCGATGTCCGCCTCACGATTGTCGAAGCAGACTTCTGCAATCCTCGGCCAATCACGCCACTGCGCATGCGCGGTACTGACCGTATTGTTGCTTGAAAGGGTACGCACAAAGACAGCATGCATCGGGACAAGAGCTTTCTGGTTGTTCGAGTCCTTGAGCTCGGACTTCGTCGCGACGGGAGTGCGAACGCCTGCCGGTACGCAGATGACCGGAAATTCTTCGCCTTCGTGGTCGACATACTGAACCGTAATTTCAAACGGCTCCGAAGCGAAACGGCTCACGAGTGCCTGTATCTCGTCCTGCACGAAAACGGCACGAACAGGCTCTTGTCCAGCGAACGGGACAGGCCGCATCGTCTCATCGTCGAAACCGATGACGAACCTTCCACCGCCGTTGTTGCGCAAGGCGATCAAGGTCTTGATGAGTTTTGCCTGCCCCTCCGGCTGCGCTGGATCAAACCAGCGCTTGACTTCGACCGCGTAACTCTCGGACAGGCTCTGCAGAAGATGCCGCGTCTCTTCGATGGATGGGAACACTGGTGGGCCTCGCCTGGCGAATTCGACTGGACACAATTATTGCGTACTTTCCGGTCGCCAATCAAAGATGCGCCCACCGCTAGTGACCCGTATGGAGATCGGTAAACGCCAGACCATAGACATCCGTGCGACGCCGCGCCCGCCTCACGGAAACGCGTGGCCGATGTCGGCGTACGGTTTCAACGATCGCCTCGGCGTCGTCATCACTACATGCACACCCGATGATGATCCGCTCGAGCGCATTCTCGCTCGTGGTCACAAAGCCATCGGTCGCGGTCGGCACACCGGGGCTCGCGAAGAGGGGGTTCTTCGCAACAACGCGGAATTCGCGTTCGTAGCTCCAGACGTCCGATTTGGTCAGCAGGGCTTTTGTCATTGCGTCATCCTGCTGCTCAGGCAACGTACTCAGCGGAAGACGCTCCTGATAGGCAATCTGGCAAGCTCCGACAAATGGTTCGCTCCGTACCTTGAACTGAAGGCAGATGCCTTTATGATCCCCGCTATAGTGCGACCACATCAGCATGTTCTGGTCACACGGTGTCAGGCAGTAGACACGGTATTCATCGTTGATCCGCTGGCCCATCGAGCGGGAACAGTCGTCCACCATGAACCGGAGCAGGTCCGGATTGTTGCGAAGTTCCTCCGCATCCGCCGCCCGAGCCTCAGGCAGGCGCATGAACCACGCGATGTGCTCCTCGCGACCTGCCTGTGTCGCGAGTGCGTCCAGGTCAAACCAGGGGCGGCAATCCCAGGGATCGTTGAACTGTGCCGGGCTCGACATATAGAGCCTGTTTGTTCGCAGCATTGCCTCGAGCCGCGTGGCCACCTCAGCGCCGTAGCGCTGATAGTGGTACAAATACCGGATTCGCAATTGCACAGCAGTGGTCGGCATGGAGTGCGTTGAAGCAGGGCAGAAAACCTGATTCTAGAGCAGGGATTTCGCCTGCTGAACAGCGGCACTGACGCCGCTGTCTCGCAGCGAACTTCATCGGCGTGCCACAGCAGATCGTGAAACGGCAGGCGGATAGCGGGACGCGAGGATGCAGCGGATGGTGGCGAGCGACCGCTCCGCGACCACGCTGGGTTCGATGGTGCGTGGCGTCGCCAGCATCGGGATCCGCACGCCGAGTCGTCGGCATACCGCAGACAGATACGGCTTTGCATCACCACCGCATTCCGCAGCCGCGCGTGCGATCGCCGTATCGCCGACGCGCTGGCGCAACCACTCCAGTACCCGGCGATCCTTTTCACTACAGATCCTGACTAGATGCTCCATGGCGGACTGCCCACAAATACTGTATGTTTATACAGTATCGATAAAACGGGCGCCTTGCAAGAGCAAGATTGAGTTGGCGCCCAGATGGTCACAACGCCCACGCAAGTAATGCAAGGTTGCATTACAATAGCGATATGTACTGATGGAGTCGATATGAGCACGCTAACTGTCACATCCCGGGGCCAGGTGACGTTCCGGAAGGAAGTCCTCCAGCATCTGGGCATCCAGCCGGGAGAGAAGATTGAAGTGGATCTGCTGCCTGACGGCCGGGCCGAGCTTAGGGCTGCGCGGGCCGGCGGATCGTTTCACCAGCTTCGGGGCGTCCTGAGAGGGAAGACAAACGGTGCGAGATTGACCATCGAGGAGATCGACGAGGCAATCGCCAAAGCCGGCGCGAAGGCGGGGGCCGGCAAGGCATGAAGATAGCCGTCGATACGAACGTTCTTTTGCGCGCGATCGTCGCCGATGATGAAGAGCAGGCAGACAAGGCCACTGCACTACTGGACACGGCCGACATGGTGGCCGTGAGCCTGCAGACATTGTGTGAACTGGTCTGGGTCCTGCGTAGCGCATACAAGGTGGCGAAGCCTGATATCGCAGTGGCGATCCGCTCGCTGCTGGATACGCGGAACGTTGTCGCTAACCGGCCAGCCGCCGAAGCGGGCCTTGCCTTGCTTGAGGCGGGTGGCGATTTTGCCGATGGCATCATTGCCTGGGATGGCCGATTTCTCGGCGGGGAAAGGTTCATCTCTTTCGACAGGAAAGCCGTGTCCCTCCTGACGAAGCAGGGCCACTCCGCCGCACTGTTGTAATGGCAACGCCACCGACCTGCGTTATACAGCAGTCCCCACAAACTACCCGTTTCGCGCTGGCTTTCCCGCGGCATAGTCAAGCCCGTCGCGAAGTGCGCGCGTTGTGATCGTGTCGTCGGTCCTCGCCCATGTTTCGGGGTTCGCCCGCTCATGGGGAGGCGCCAGGGCCTTGACGGCTGCTGTCGTCGCCGCACTGTACCAGTCCGACAAAAGGTAACCATTCGCCGCGACTAAATGCTCCGCCTCCCAACGATCCGGGCTGCGTTGTTCGCCATCGAGTTGATCGAGAATGGTTCTGATAAGGCGTGCGACAATTTCCTTCTTTTTGTAGTTTGGCGCAGCCTGAAACTCGTCGTTACCTGGCAATGTACTCAAAACTTCGTCTCGATTCATGTCGCCTCCTGTTCGGGCGTTATCAAGCGGTTTGGTCGCTTTAGCATATCACCGCGAGATTTACTGTCTTCTGCCATAGCACCTCAACATTCGACTACACTCGGCCGTGGGCCTCTTCGAACCAGGAGAATTCGTGCCAAACATACAGATCTTGGCAGAACACAGACTTGCTCTCCTTGAGGAGCATCGCTTATGGTGCAAGGACATCGTCCGTACGCCTGGGCAAATCGGTGGTTCGATCAACACGTTGGTCCAAGGGCCGCCGTTGCATATTCCCGGACAAATAAGGCCATACTCGGACTTTGATGAGGTCAGGTTCTTGTCTGTCGATCAAAAATTCGTCGACCACCTCAAGGCCAAAAAATTTCCATTTTGGGAAAATTGACGATTTGTCTCTGGGTGGCTGTAGGGCTGGCGCAGCAAAATCTCGATGGCGAGGAGGAATGATGGGCTTACAGCGAGAAGTGCGGACCGGGTTTCGGTCGCCAGGCGAGATCGAGCGTGAGGTGCGGCGTGAGCGAATAGACGCTCTATTGAGTCACCTCGAAGCGGAGATTCACCAAATGAACGGGCAGGGCGATGAATATAGCTCGGCTGCCTTGCGCGAATTGGAAGCAAGATTGCGCCAGCTTGCCGATCGCGCCCAAGTGGCCGGCTCGGCGCCTACTACGCCGAGTTTATAGCCACGGTAAAGCATGGCTTGCTTTACCGTGGACGGTACAGTGACATTGGCTGGCGTACTGCCGCGTCGGCATGTAATTCAGCACCCCAAGACTACCTTCTAGCGCGTGACCAGGAGGAGTCTCAGCGGCGATCGCAATATGCCAGAGACTGCGTGCGCGTATCCTATTTAACCCGTTCTATGAAAAGCTGCCATAGCTCTTCGGCGACTCCCTCATGCGTGAGCTTCTGCTCACGACCCGACCGGGTTGTCATCATCCCCTTCAGGTACATAGACTGCTCATCGGTTTCGACGCTTAAGATTTCGTTGAAACTGTTGTCCTGAGGGTTATCGTTTCCGGAATAGCCGATCTGACCTCGTGATCCGTAGGAGTGCGTGATCCGAATGTAGCAGCCCGCCACCCGTTTGCCATCTCGATAGATGGTTCCGGTAAATCCCGTCTCCGACGTGCGACGGAACCGGCCTTCATATCCGGGGTTACGCGGACCTAGCTCCTCCAGCGAATTCTCAAAAAAGACGGCAATGTAGCCGAAGGCCTCCGTGAGAAAGTTGTCGCGCTCAATATCACGGAACTCTCGCGGTAGGGACAGCGAGCCGGATCGCGGGCGCGGCGGCGCGACAGTAGCTACCTGATCAGGTGACTGACGTACAGGAGAGCTGGACACAGGTCGCGTTGTGCCTCCGGTCTTCGGGGCGAGCAACTTGCGCAGCGACTGGACGATATCGACGAACGCATCGTCAAGGGTGGGCCATTTGACTACCGGCCTGGCATCTTTTGGGAGTGCCTTGAGTCCGCCAAGCAACGAAGATGTCCAGTCACAAGGACGTACGATTATCGGCACAACGATCGCTGAACCTGCTTGATGACGCTCCATGGCACGCTGCATCTCGATGCCATAGCAGTAATCCGAGTTCATGAAGTCTGAACTGACCAAGAGGATGATCAGATCGGCCGCGTCAAGTTCAGCGCTAATGTGCGGCTCGATCTCCCCACCTGGAGGAATCCGGTGGTCGCTCCAGATGTCCACCACCCCCTGTCGCCGCAGCAGCGAAAGGTGTTTTTCGAGTTCTGCGCGATATTGCTCGTCTGCATGACAGTACGAGACAAAGGCTCGAATCATCATCTATTCCTGGCGGGTGAGAAAATGTAATTCTAGTGGAAGTCATGTTCGATGCTCGAACGACATCTCACTCGCGCCTACGCCATGCCGCCAAAGGCGGTTTTCTCGCTGACGTACTCCGCACGTTCAAAGTCTGAGAACAAAAATGTGAAGGAGTGAAGCTAAGTTCTTTTGCAGACCGACCGGGGATCGATGAGGCGTGAGGATAGAAATCCGCAATTTGACATAAAGAAAATTGTCAACATTTGAACGATCGTTCGTTTTTCTCGTGCCATCCCAACCCCTAGTCAAGGCGGGCGGACCCGTCTGCAGTCCTGACGAGCAAGCTGACCGACCTCCAGTAATCCAGCCCGGGAGGCTTTGATGGTTGCGCCAACACCTTTTTTCATGGCGGGAACGAACGCGATGCGCGCATGTACGCACACTTACGCGCCCGACGTACGGCGCTTGCGCTGCGCCATGCTGCAGCGCTGGTTCACGGTCTGGCAGAAGCTCCCGTCAACGAACAACCGGCGCGCTGCCAGCACACCGTACCGGCTACACAGAATGCCCTCGATCGATTGCCAGCCGGCATGGCGGCCGCTGTCGGCCAGATTATAGGCCGCCTGCCGGATCGATTCCCGATGGCATCCTGTCAGCAGATTTTCCGCAGTCATGACCGCGCCCCCTGCGAAAGGACATGCTCCCATGATAGAACGCAGGAGCACTTTCAGGCAGGGAGGGTGCGCGCCCGCTTCCTGCTGGAACGAACGCGCGCCCCGTCGACCACGACCGGTCAGAAATTGTCGAACTGCTTCTGCACGAGCGCCCCGTTCCTGAAAAGGAACACAACGTGACTATGGCCCGATGCGCCGCCGACATAGTCCCAGCGGATCAGGCCGTCAGCGGCACTCTGGCTGTAGGGGCTTCCCAGCTTCTCAAGTACCTGCCTCTGCGAGGTGCCGGTCGGGAACCGTCGCTCCAGGCCCTCACGCGTCCATCCACGCACATGTATCTGGTCATAGGTCTGCGTCGGGGCGCAGCCCGCCAGGCCTGACATACAGGCGCTCACCACCGCCAGAGCCGCCAGCGTTTTCATTTTTTCTCTCACGCGCAACCGGATGGATTAACGATAGCAGTTCGCGGACAGCACCATTTTCATTATTCATAACGGGATTTGGCGACATTTTGAACGAGCGCTCGTTTTTTCCACGTGCAGCATAAATTTCACGATTTGCGACGCCCGGGAAACCGCAGAACCTGTGCGAGCGGCTGTTTCCAGTCTGAAAAACGATCCGACAGGTAGCCCTTGACGGTCAGCGAGACCAGTTCGTCCGCGCCACTGCGCAGTGCCTCGGCCACCTGTTCCGGCGACTCGGCGCCCAGCACGATGACGGTCAGGGTTCCTTTTGACCAGGTGATGCTCGTCACGGCATGGGGCCGGCCGGCCACGTAGTTCTCGTAGATTTCGACCAGCTGGGGACCAATCTCGCTGACGAATTCAAGACCGCGGAGCTTGCGCACGTCCCGGATGTCTCCGGCACCCCAGTCGATGTCGGGCGGCTCACCCTCGGCGGGCTGACATCCGCGACCCACCAGCAGCCGATGCCGGGCCGCCAGATGCTCCACGGCAGAAAGTGCGTCATCGAGATCCATGGAGCCCCCATCTGTTGGAAAGCGCATTTGTCTGATTAGACGCTTGCCCGATTCACAATGCTACACCCAGGTTGTCCACAATTTCGGGGGAAAAAGCTGTGGACAGTTTGGGCGCGCCGGGCTGTCTGCCGTTACGAATCAGGTGCTTGCACGTCGTCCGTCGGGAATGAGTGTCGAGCAAGCGCCCGGTCAGTTTCCTTGCGCGAGATCATCGAGCGCAGACAGCTCACTCTCGGCCCACGCGGCAAAGTCCTCAACCTCGGCACGCACCGATCGCAGTTCGGCTTCGGCACCGAGATCACCAGGCTGCATCGCGCCGAGCATCGACAGCCAGATGCCGGCCGCACGCACGTAACCCTCAAGGATCGACCGGCGATTCTCCATGAGGTGGATCTTCAGCCCGTCCCTCATGGCGATCTTGAAGTCGATGGACTGGCGCCACAGTTCGATGCTGGCGAAGATGCAGTCAGGATCAAATTTGACGGGGATGCTCGTCACTCTCGCTCTCCGGTCGGAGCCGCCTTCAGACCAAGCACCTCGGCGACCTGTTCAAGATCGAGATCGCCATCAGTGCGATATCGGCGCGCCTCGATGAAACCGAGTTCAACAAGAAATGCCCGCACCGAGGATTCGGTCTCACCCGGCGCGAAAGCGCGCATGCCTTCGGCCCCACCACACTGCCAGAATTCGATCGTTGCTCGGCCGTAGAACATCCGGCCAAACCGGAACACGCTGGGAACAACCCGCGTGCAGGATTCGTCGCTCATGGCAAGGGTCCAGCCGTTGTCAAATTCGCGGTAGATGGCCATCGTGATGGTTGTCGTGTTCCCCGTTCCAGCCCCACATTCTAGCTGCGCCTGATGACATGCAGTCAATCTGTCGGGCGCTCGCCCTCTTCTACCCTCCTCTTCTCCCGCGGTCGCCGCGGCATTTTCGGCACCGCCTCCACTGAGGCCGTCCCGAAAAGATCTGGCTCGCTAACTGTTACCGTTTCGCCCGGCACAGGTGGCAGGTTCCCCCCGCGAATCTGTTCGACCATCTCTGGCGGCAGGTTCACTTCTTCAATCGCGCCGATTCCCTGTTCAATAATCTGCTGAAGGAACACTGACTGTTTGCGGCCAGTAACCGAGGCCAGCAAGCGCAACCGATGCGCTATGGCCGGATCGAGCCGCACGCCAACAACCTCAAGCTTGTTCTCTTTGCTTCTTCTCACACCACTCCTGATGGGATCGTTTGAAATGCCTATCTATTGTGAGGCCGCCCTGGACCTTTTGTCGCAATGGCGATCTATCGCCTGCTGATGTTCCTGCGTCAGTGTTTCGACGCGCGTCAGCCGCGCATCATTGCTGCCATTCGAACGTTCTCTTCCTTCAGTTCCGCCCGTATCTAAAGACCGATATCACGCATCGTCGCAACGTCATGCGCGATATCGGCAACGTGCTATATAACGGTCACGCCGGTCGCGATCAACACCCCCATCCCGGTTAATACACCCCAGAGCGGGATCGCACGTTCGACCCGCAACGTGACCTTCTCCGTTTCTTTCAGTTCCTGTGCTGTCATCCCCTACCTCTTGCGCGTTGCCACACAAACGGACGCGCCCGTTCACTGATGTGGTGGAAGTGATGAGCTGGAGCGCGACCTTCCCATACGATGCCGGGCACGATCGGATATGCTTCGATGAGATGTCAGGTGCCCGGATGACGAGGGGCGATGCCAGCAGAAAATACTGGCCTGAGTGATTCTGTGCTGGAGTGGACCATGCAAACCACGATACTGCTTTGACCTTCCCAATCCTCCAACACTTCGATATCGACGAACTCTGTACTTACCGCTTCAACGACCCTTCCCCGCTTCATCGGCAGGTCGCCCTCTGACCTGCCCGCCCCACTCACGGGCTCAGCTGTCCGGATCGATCGATCCAGCGCCGTCCGTGTCTAGATGCCCTGCCCGCATCGGCTGCGATCCGCAGCCCTACGTGCATGCGAACCGCTTCAAATCATCCATCAATACCGAAACTACAACTTACGTAACGAACAATACATTATCGCCGCTCCAAGCTCCGGTTCGGGTTTGCGAACGCATTATCGCGCCATCATGGGCAACTGGAGCCCGCCCTGCCCTTTTTCTGCGTGGAACAATTCACGGTTTTCGGCGCAAGCCCATGATCCATAAAGGGTTCGCGCCCCTCATTCTTTTTTCAACGATGTTTCACGGATTGGTCTGATCTTCAACCGATCTCTAGCTTTTCCCGCCAACACCTTACCCGACGGGGCTTGGCCGGAGGAAAGTTAACTTGCTCTCACCCCGTTTACCGGCTAGAGTTCACCAAAATTCTGTCGTGCGACACATTCTTCGGTACATGGTGATTTTTTTGAAAACCGAGGAATCCACAATCAAGAGGTATCTCTCGTGAATGCAAGCACTTTGCTCGCTACCAAACTGCCGCCTGCGCTGGACTTTGCCGCATCCATGGACACCTTGTCCGACGTGGCCGAGCGCGCGGCTGGGGTTCTCAATCAAATTCGCGACCGGATGCTTGAACCATACCCGCGCAAGCGCCCACCCACATTCACCAGCGCACAGGTCGCCAACCTTTGTGGACTTGAGAAACTGCGATTTCAGTACCTGACCACGAAGGGAGACCTCCCCGCTGGCACATCAGTCGGAAACGGCAAGAGCAAGACCTTTACCTTGGACGAAACGTTACGTTACATCCGCGCTGCTGGCAATCGTCCTGCGCGACCACAAAACGCGCCCGGTAAGGTTGTGACCGTCGCCAACTTCAAGGGTGGTGTAGCGAAGACCACAACCGCCGTCTCCCTTGCACAGGGACTCACTTTGCGCGGCCGAAAAGTTCTGGTCATTGACTGTGATCCGCAAGGTACCGCAACACAACTTTGTGGCTTCTCCCCCGAGACTGAAATCGGCGAAGAAAGGACGCTAATGCCTCTGATCTATGGGGATGAGACGGGGCTGGACTACGCAATTCAAGAAACCTACTGGCAAGACTTAGACTTGATCCCTGCGTCATCTGGACTCTTCAGCGCTGAGTTTCATATTCCGGGCAAGCTGGCCAGCGACCACGAGTTCGCGTTCTGGAACATCCTGAATCAAGGACTGGTCGACATCAAGGACAGATACGACGCCATTATCGTCGACACCCCGCCCTCTCTGAGTTATTTGACCATCAATGCTCTGATGGCGGCTGACGGACTATTGATGCCCTGCCCGCCTGAGGGCCTCGATTTCGCGAGTTCAACGCAATTCTGGTTCCTCTTCACGGAAATGGCGCGCCACGTTCCGGCAATGCGCGAGACGAAGAACTTCGATTTTGTGAATGTCGTCCTGACGAAATCCAAGAACGATGATCTTTCCGGCGTTGTTCGGGGCTGGCTACAAAAGGCGTACGGGGATCGCGTTCTTCCGTATGAAATCCCAGAGTCGGTCGTCCCCAAGAGCGCATCTGCTCAGCTTTCTACCGTCTATGACCTAACGAAGCCCGAAGGCAGCGTCGCCGCATACACGCGATTCAAGGATCCGATGGATCAGTTGGTCAGGCACATCGACTCACAGTTTGTTCAAGCGTGGTCGTCTTCCCAGATGGAGGTCTAATGCGCGCAGCACAACGACTCAGTGAAAAAACAAAGGACATCGAGGTCCCCGAGCCCTCCCACTCGACAGCTGGTGATCCCTTTCGTCCAAGAACTGCCCCTGGTGGGGCGTTGGCGTTCCAATCGGCGATGCGCGAAAAGCAAGCCGAAATCGACGCAATGTCCGTAGAGTTGGCCGAACTCCGAGCACAGAAGCAGAGCGGCGCACCTAGCGGTGTCGAGATTCCGCTCGACCAGCTACATGAAGTCGTCGGCCGCCGGCGCTATATGCCACCGGAGAAATTCATCGAACTGCGGGAGAACTTGCGTCACAACAAGCTCATCCAACTGGTCGTTATTCTGCCTCGTGCCGAAGGCGGATATGAAATCCAGTCGGGTCACCACCGGGTCGACGCCTATCGAGAACTAGGACGTTCGACCATTCGCTGTGTACTGGGCGATGCCACGGGTGACGAAGCAGATGACGGCGCCTTCTGGGCCAATCTGATGCAATCAGACCTGACCGACTATGAGAAGTACATCGGCTTGACGCGCATCCATGCAAAGCATCCCGAACTGAGTCAGGCGGAGCTTGGTGAGCGCGTCGGCATCAGCAGCTCGCACATCAACGCCCTTCTCTCCTTCAACCGCCTGCCAGAGCAAGCACGGGCCATCCTCGACGCCAACAAGGCAATCATGGGTGCCAACGCGGCAGCGGAGCTGGCAACGATTGCAGAGACCGGGAACGCAGATCGGGTTGTGGAAGCGGTGCGACGCCTCTCCGAGCGTGAGCTGGATCAGGCGCAGGCGGTCAAATATGCTAAGGCCGTCGAGACGCCCAAGCCAGCCAAGGCGGTTGCCGCGGTGTACAAGGTCAAGACTGGGAAAAGCACATGGTGCGACGTTCGCACGACAAAAAACATCATGCGCATCGAGTTCCAGTCGGAAGCCGTAGCAGATGCTGTTCAAGAGGCCATCAAGCAACACCTCGAACTACTCGCCGCGAAGTCTTAAAACGCTAAGTGATTGATTTTATTGCGATCCGTAGTACGGATGAGGAGAGCGCAGTGAAATAACTGCCAGAAAGACAAAAGCCCCCAGCTGGAAACTGAGGGCTTTTGCGTAAGTGGGCTTGGCTGGAAACCTTCGCTCACTACACTCTCCAGCTGGAAACTGGAAAGGTCAACTCACAAGATCGGAGTGTAGCGCAGTGAGATAGCCAGTCAAGCGTTTTCAATCCATTTTCTAAAAATGGAACGCTCGACATGTCTATCGCGCAACATTTCGTTGCTGGCGAGGGATCAACACACCCTTCTCCAGCCCATTCCGATCAGGCCGCCCTTTCTGCATTCCAGTGCGACACCACGAATCTCCCGTGGGTGATCTTTCGCGCTGCCTTTCGCGCCAATCACATCGACGGCATCTCACAACGCGCACGCGCCCTGCTCTCGGCACTCGCCCGCACCGTTGACGCCGATCGCCCTTTTGCCTCGATTTTTGCCCGGCGTGAACTCCTCACCGGCCGTGCCCTGCAATCCATGCGCACACTGTACCGAGCCCTCCATGATCTCGAAACCGCTGGCCTGGTCGAGCGTCGCCCCCAAAACCGCTATGTCGAAGCGGGACTCTTTGGTCGTGCCTACCTGCACCTGACACAGCAGGCCGCGGAACTCCTCGGCCTCGTGGAGGAACGCCCGGCTCCGGTTGTCCCCGCCACTGCAGACGCGGGCGGCTCCGACGAGGGCAAGGGCCCAGACCAGGCAAATGGTCCGTGTGCCACTGTGGCACACGGTGCTATATATAAGGATCTTTACCCTGCTTCTCTTCAAAAGAGACAACCGGGGCAAGTGCCTGCGGACCTCCAGCGCCTGCGGTCCCTGGGTTTTTCTGATTTCCTGATCTTCAAACTCATGCGCCAAGCGCGTGATGCAGGCAAGAGACTTTCCGATGTCGTCGAAGTTACGTGGCAACATCTGAAGGCCGCCAAGCGACCCATCTGTTACCTTGGCGCCCTGCTCCGCAACCCTGTCGATTTTTCGCACCAGTTGCGCCAACGCAGCCAGGCCAGCGCCGAAGCCGAGGCCCGCAGGCAGCGCGCGGTCGAGGCACAGGCGGTGGCGAAGCAGAGCGCCGGGAAGGTCTTCGAGGACGTCGATCGAAAGCTGCGCTATAGCGTCGACGCTTCCGGCGAACACCTCTCGGTCTACAGCCACGAGGAAGGAATCGAGCGTCAGGCGACGAACTGGCAGGCAGGCTTTGCAACTGCTCTCGCCGGCGGCCGGCTGCGAGAAGCCGTGCCTGTCGGACTCGCAACCGTCGCAATGTCCTTCGCCAGGACCGAACCCAGGGTTCCAGTGACGCCGGCAACACGCGCTCACATCGCGGGTATCTGGGATGTGCTCAAGCCCGGCCGGAAGGACCTCAAGGCAGGGCCAAAAAATGAAGGGGGGAGGGTGAGGCTGGAATCTCTCCAGCCTCACTTGGAAACTACCAGGGTCATTGCTTCCCCGGTTTGAAGATCTGGACATCAGCAAGCGGCAGACGTCCAACAAGCGAGCCGTTGCCTACGCCGATCAACGTACGAATGAGCCGCAGGTAACTGGTATCGATGCCTTCGTCCTGACACCAGTTAATGAACTCCGCGGGGCTGACTTCGCAAGCCGGTGTTTCCGGCGTCGCTTCGGCCTGCTCGACCTGTCGATCCACCCAGGCCAACAGGGACTGGAGCAGCACCCAGGCGTCGTACACTTCGGCGGAATTGCCGGTCAGCAAGCGTCCGTCGAGCGCATGGCATTCGACCGGCGCAGCGTCGTCTGCTGCGTCGACAGGAGGATCGATACCATAGATCAAACTGCAGGCGACTTCCGCGGTCCAGAACGCTCGGGCGAGCCACCACACTACCCGCGCGCACTGCTGCGCAGCCACGCACCGGGATTCGGTGTCACCCGGCCTGAGCGTGGCCACGTGACGCAAGTCCCGGATGCCTTCCGGTATCCGGCCGCCCTCACCGGATTTTTCCAGCAGCTCGACGAGTTGTGCTTCCAGCAGATCAAATTCGGCCCGATTCTGTCCCTGATCGCGGCACAGGGTTTCGTACACGGACATCAACATACTCCTTCTTCCGATGCGGGTGCGTCACAAACGGTACCGGTCACGAACGGCAGCTGGGGAAACACGACCTGTCTGCATTGGGTCGCCTGACCTCCCGTTGAATCCGGTAGCTGCCTGTCTGCATCGGCCCAGATGATCTGCACCACGCAGGCACGGCCTGGATACAGCTCATCAAGCAACTGGCTCATGCCGGCGTGTTCCCCCGGCGTCGCCGTATCCGGCGTGGCTATCAGGCGCAACTCAACCCGGCCAGGGATCAGATCGTCTCGGATGCCAAGCGGCGTCTGCCCCTTCGTCTTCGAAAGCTCCCGGACCACCCGTTCAATGAGCAGCAGGGCAGAGCGACGGCTGATATTGCCCGAGACGATCAGCTCGGGCAGTTGCGATTCCGTCAGTCCGGCCGTGAAGAAAAACTGGTCGGTACGATCGGCGATCGTGTTCGACGCGTCAAGGCAAACATAGCCGTGCGCCCGGATTCGCTCCCTGATGTCGAGGCAGAAATCCTGCACCCGATTTTCTGCCTCGCGGACCCGGTCCGCACTATAAGCCAGTGTCAACATGATGACCTTCCTCCTTGTGGATGTGCTGGTGTGAAGCGGGCGCCTTCATGGCGCTCCGCAGTGGTGATATCTGTCGGAGTTTGTTTTCATTTAAATTAGGACTACGAAATAAACGGGTTGACCCTGTGGCGTCTGATCGTAAGCTTCAAATGGGGGAGTGGATGAACTCCGTGTCATGGTGAAGTGCCCGATACCGGAACAGTTCGACCTTGCGCTCGTGATAGACACGGTGCTGAATGATGTCCATGCAGTTCAGGTAGATGAACTCCGGGACCCTGCCACTGGTGAGCCTGCGCAGGCGCCCGAGTACCTGCAGGTTGGCTTGCACGCTGCTGAGCGCAATAGCCAGGATTACCGTGGTCAGATTCGGGATGTCGATTGCCGTGCCACCCGAGAGGAGGGTGGTGCTCCGGATATCCGGCGTGATCGCATTCTCGAAAGGGTCTTCTTCGATGTAGCGCCGCACATCGAGATGGGGATGGCGTCCGCGGAAGAACTCGGTTGCCCGCGTACACATGGCGACCGTGGTAAAAAAGACAGCGAGTCTTTCGCCTGGAATGTGGCCCTCCAGATACCTCATCCGGACGATCCCATCGATGAGATCCAGATAGCGGTGAAGCAGTTCGGGATCCTTCATGACGCTTAACTCGAAGCGCTGGTGCGAGTAGTTTTTGGTGAGTGGATCGCGGTAGCGGATACGTTCGGGATGCCTGAAGCGGTAGAAAAGGGCGGTCACCCTCACGTACCGGTCATAGGCCGGGCTCTTGTAGCGCGTCGGAGTCGGGTACGCGATCTCGTACATCCTGTTGAGAAATCCATCGCTGTGTAGCAGCGTCGCCGACAGCGAAAGTGATCGTTGGCAGTGCGTATAGAGGTCGAAGCGGAACTGCATGGAAAAATGCTCGTGCACTTCATCGATGAGACGTAGGCCGGCGCCGAGCCATCCCATGAGCTGATCTGGCAGACAGGCGTAGCCCATCTGCAGCGTGGTTTCGCCGTGACGCTCATAGACGTTGATCCATCGCTGCAGTGTCTTGCTGCTGATGATTACAATCGGGCTATGCAGGGTACCGGAAGCCGCCATCGCCAGCAGCGCTTTCAGATGCCGCACACCGCGCACCACCATGACATCTTCAAGCTCAACGTCGCAGATCTCGCGGATCTCCAGCACCCACTTTTCGATGTACTTCGGCAGCACCTCGATGAGCGTTCTCAACCGTAGGCGGCTTATACCGAAGAGGGACACAATGCCCTTGCCCTTGCCGGTCTGTAGTCCGATGAAGCGCGATCGCGGCTCGCCATCCGCGGTGATGTAATCGACCGCGGGCTCCTGATAATCCCGCAACGTCCATCTATCGCGGATGGACACATTAATCTCCCGCGCAACAGGTACTGGCTCCTCGATCCTCTCGATGAGCGATTCATGACCGATTCCACACCCAACGAGGTGCTGCTCGAAACGCTCGAGCACATTGATGTGGAACCGGCACTCGCGATGGTCTTCCCGCCAGGCGAAGTAATCATGCAGCCGCCCGCTGATATACCGGCGGCCCCGGCGTCGGCGGCCGTACTGGATAAACTGCCTCGCAAACTTTTCGACGACTTCGCGTCCTTGGGGAGACATCCGGTCCACCACGAAATGATGCGACCGCACTGATAAACGTAATTCCGCCATGACCGGTCTGGTAAAGAGAATGGTGATATGGGGGCATCGGACTTCCAGCTGACGCCCCGCAACGCAGGTTCTTTCAACCGGAGACGCAGGTCTCGGGCTGAAGAATCTCGCGAGGAGAGAGGAACACGTCGAACGGATGATCCATGCGCCTCGTGTGAATGAAACTCACTGGATCGGTCAGCACTTCGCGGTGATGTTCGAAGGCCATCGCAGCCGAGAGCGAGCGGTGTTTCATTGATAGCGACATGACACCAAGACCCGCGGTCGTCCACGGCTTGGGCAGACTGTAGTCAAGCGTCTCGGCCGAGACGATCATGGCCTGCCGCAGCACCATGGCAAGGACCGTCAGATTTACGTCGAGTTTGCTGTTGACGAGATCGAAAAGTTCGACGAGCGCATCATCGGGCAACGTCCTCTTGTCCCGCTTCTGCATCATGCCCACGCTCGATTCCAGCAGCTTGGCAATATCCTTCGAATGATCCGCCATGCTGAAGTGTTTCAGTGGCAACGCGAGAATGGGCCACGAACTGTTCCATCCCTCCATGTCGATGACGTGGTTGCCTCTCTCGTCGCTCGTCAGGCCGACCTTGCGGATGTGGCGCATGAGCTCGTGCGTGATAGACGCGACGCGCTGCCCCGCGCGGGTTGGAATTTCTGGACCCGTGGCAACGCCGACTTCCCCCGTCACAATGCTGATACACGGGACCTGCGAGAAGCGCGCGATGTTCAGGTTCTCGACGTTTTCGACTTCAAATATGTCGTTGATATTGGGTATTGCCTCTCCCGGGATAATGAGCCTGACCGGCCTGCCTTTCAGTCGCGCGGCCAGCAGGTACGAATTTTCATCGGCGCCCAGTCTCAGGAACTGCCGGTCCGCCTGATGCAACACCGCTGGTTCGATCGATGCAGTTCTATCCAGGTGCTTGACTGCGAGCACCGACTGCGATGACTTCTCGGTGAGCAGCATGCAGCACAGGTGTCCGATGTTGGTGTCTTTCGGTACTGATCGGGATAGTTCTCCGAAACAGGCTGAACACACACCCGCCGGATCCGGATGAGCGCAATGCAGGACCGTGCGCAACCGGATGGTCCTGCCGACGAGATCCGTATCGCGCTTGCGGATGGTCCTGAGCTCACCGGATGCTTCATCGAGATAGTTCATGCCGGCCAGCAGCGCGATATCGTCCGTGCGCACCATCCAGTGCGAATACTGATCGGTACCGCAATCGCCATGGTGCAACCGCTGGATGTTCATGGACATGAGCTGCAGGCGCCGCGAAAAATACTCGGTATCCTGCAGTGGTGCCGCGGCGAAGAACAGGGACTTGGCGGCCGATCTCGACTCGACGAGCGAATCCCGGAAACTGCGGATGCCTTCGGTAAAGCTCGGCAGTACCGGCAGCTCGAACTGGTTCGAGTCAATATCCGTAATCTTTCCGCGAAATGCGACGCACTCGAGCAGTTGTTCGAAGCGCACGGTTCCCGAGCGCGCGGCGATCACGATCGGATTGCGATCGAGCGCGGGGTCCTCGCGGATGATTGTGCCTACCTGAGAATATGCGTCTTCGAGCATGCGGTCAGTGACTTCACCCAGCGGCACTGCGTACACCGGCCTTTTCGCTTCCACAACGGGAGGATGATCGACTACCTTGACGAAGTCCGAGATATCGAAGGAAACGATGTACTCCTCGAGCCGCAACGAGAGATCGTTGTACATCGTGTTGACGATCTCATACGTGCGTCGTCCGATCCGGTCGACCGTGACAACAGGATCTGACTCATAGGCATCAAGCACGTCCCACGCTACATTGGCCAGCAGTTTCAGATGTGTACCGGTGTCCAGCCGGCGACCATCCAGGACGTGCGTGACGTGATGTCTCATGAGGACCGGCGCAGCTGGATATTCCCGGAGCAGATCCCATCCGTAGCTGCTGTACAGCGTCGAACGGTGATCGACCTGCAGTTCTCCATCGTCGAACATCAGCCGGAACGTGCCATGAAGCATGCCCCAGAGGCTCTCTGTGCTGTAGTCCAGCAGCGTTCTGGCAGAAATGCGTCTCATGTTATTTCCTCGCATGGGGCGGGCTCTGATTGGGTGGGTTCTCCGTTGTCGGGATGAACGACAGGCTGCGCTCCGTTGGGCCACGGGTTGGGCCAATCCGGCACGTGAGGCGTATAGACAAACTCGACGCCCATGCAGGCAAGCAGGTGCCTGACGAGTTGCAGCGGGCGGTTGTTGCCATAGGGGACGACCGGGCGGTCCACTGCACTGGCAATGTCGGCAGGGTTCTCCGCGCAGAGGATTGAATCCAGAATCGCCTGGTGTGTCTCCCGGCTGTTGTTGCGGTCAACGATTTCGGCCACCGCCCGCGGTCCGCAATATGCCGCGATGAGTCGCATCTCCGCTTCGCCAAATGCCCTGATCGACTGCGGGCGGTAGGGCAGGGCATATTTGTCGACGTTGGTGACGGGAGACAGGACGCCAAAGTGCTGTGTCTTGCCCGACGACACCGCGGTCCCGTCGTCAGCGATCTTCTCGAGCAGGATGATGTACATGCTGCCGATGCGGACCGGCACCTTCGTTCTTACTTCGCGCCCCGAATTGCCGGTATAGGTAACCGGCCCGTAGGTGGACCAGTAGCCCTTCTTTTCCAGCAGCCGGACGATGTCGGCGGTGTGCCTTGGATTATCGGGAGGGTAGTGCAGGGTGAGTATGCCGGCCGCGATGATGCTTGCCAGATGCTCAGCCATGGGCCTCTGGTAGCGACTGTTGGTAGATTGATCTGAGCCGGGTGTGAACCACTTTGCCATGTCCGGCACGACGATTTCGTAGTAGCCGATGAGCCAGTCGACTGCCTGCCTGAAGAGGGCAGGGCCTGCGTTTTCGATCTCGCGGATTCTCGCAAGCGTGTTCTGCTCGTGAGGCTTGAGCCCGAACCACCGGCAGATCTGATTCACCACATCGCGCGAATACGCGTTGATGAAGAGTTCATAGGCGCGCCCGGGATTCTCGCGCGAGACAATCGAGTTTGGGGCAAACACGATTTCCGCGCGGTTGCCGTCCGCGTCAACGGGCATGGCTTCGGGCGGCACCACCTTGCAGATGACTCCCTTGCCGCCATGAGTGTCAGTGATCTTGAACCCGACGGTTGGCGTGATCTCGTACTCGATCACGAACTCGATGCGCCAGTCGTCGACCGGTGCATTGCGGTACAGCTTGAAGACGCGTTCCTTTGTCTGCGTCGTGGCTGCCAGCGCTTCCACCACCAGTCGGTGGAATTCGGGTGTCAGGTGCAGATATTCCCTGCCGCGCTCGCGTTCGAGCCGCCGGTATTCCTTCACGATTTCGCTGTAAAACTCGTGCAGCGCCTCGTCGTATCGTGCGGCCTGTGTTTCCATGCCCCGTGGAGTCGGAAAGACACTCGCCTGGCGGTCGTGATGTACGCGGATATCGATGACCCGCCCACGACCGGTGCGAGCGTAGGTCAGGCGGTCAAACACGTGATCGGGCTCCATGAGGTCATGCATGCCCTGCTCTACAATCGCGAGCTCGCGATCGTAACTCTGCGGATCGCGATCGTAAGATCGCAGTGCCATCAGCAGTCCGTCGGGACGGACGTAATCTCCGATGTCGGGAAATGCCTTGAAGTTCTCCGCGTCGCCGTAGATGTTCAGCGGAAAGTAACGGTGGCCGAATTCCACCACGCGAACTTCGAACTTGTTGAAGACGAATTCTTTGACGAGATCCGAGGAGACCAGCACTCCGTCTTCTGATGTTGCGGGATGGGTCATGAAGGCGACATTGCACTCACGACCATATTTGTAGCCGCCCGCGTCGGTGACTGAGGGTGAATCAGTCAGGATCGTGCCGGCGGCGAGCCAGTCGCCCGCCTTCAGGCGTGACAGCGCTGGCTTGATGACATTGCGGAATCCGAAGTGTGTGTGATACGACGTGTGGGTTTGCACATCGATACAGCCAATCTCGTTGGTATGAACGTCCTCGTAGATGATGAGCGTGTGGGGATTGTCTTCACGGTTGCGGATAACGCAATCTGCCCCAAGCGTTGCGCGGTAGCGGTCAATCACGCGGATGACCTGACAGTCGACCGGCACGCGGGTCGAGAAGGTGTATTTGGCGAACTCCCGTTCGGCGCCGGTCTGGCAGTACCGCTCGGTTGCACCGCGGAAAGTCAGCATCTGTCCCAGGTGCGAGGCAAACATCTGTTTGCGCACTGCGCTGTCATTGCCGTCCCACGGATTGAGGCTCAGGACGTTGAGCAGCTCCATGTGCAACTCATTCGGTTCTTCACGCAATACGCCAGCATCGGATTCATACGGAGCCTCACTCAGATCGTTCATGGGTACCTCTCAAAAAACGCATTCACCAGCCAGCAGGCAAGGCCATCAGGCCTGTGACCTGAATGGCTTCCAGATGAGTGATATAGGTCTCAACCGTTTTTCGTAAGGATCTGCACCATGGCCGCGTCGACCGCATCGGCCACCCCGATCACGCCTGTCGTGCGGATTGCACCAATAGGCAGTCTCATGTTGAATCCGGGCCCCGCCGTCTATTACACCGACGCATTTCGTCGGGTTCTCGAAGACCACATGGGCTTTCTCAGAGCACACCCGGCAACGCAGCTCGTCCCGGTATCCGCCCAGGATTCGGACTGGGCTTTCGAACATGATCTGTTCGGATTCCTCCAGAGCCTGGGTATCGCACCCCAGTATCACTGGGTGGCGATGCGGATGAACAACTACACCGATCCCACCGAATTTGGCGCGAGTGCATCGCTACTTCTTCTGCCTCCGCAAAACGTGATCGAGCAGATACGCTCGGCATATATGGCCAGCAGCGTCATGACTGCGTGACTGGACTCCCTTTTCCAAAAAAGAAGTACGGGCCTTGCAGGTCAAACGCCAGGAGCGGTTAGTCCATCTCGCCCCCTCCTGGCAGAGGGGGCTGAGGCTGCCAGACTTCCTTATTCCGGGACCGGTTCTCCAGTCCTGACATCGACACGAAGGGGACGTGCCTGACCCGTGGGATACGCGATCTGGCCTTCGTCGGTAATGT
Source organism: Paraburkholderia sp. HC6.4b (assembly GCF_014200875.1). Classification (NCBI taxonomy): domain Bacteria; kingdom Pseudomonadati; phylum Pseudomonadota; class Betaproteobacteria; order Burkholderiales; family Burkholderiaceae; genus Paraburkholderia; species Paraburkholderia sp. HC6.4b. The sequence goes on along the minus strand of NZ_JACHDC010000009.1, from coordinate 214,051 downwards.
GCGCGTCCGCGCAAACGCGCCAGGCCTGTGCCGCACGACCTATGGGTCTGTCCTTCGAGTACGGACGTGCACTCGCTGCCGCCAGAAGTGTCGTGCCCTTTCCCCACTCGCCGCCGTCCACGACGATGAAATGGGTCAGTCGTGGGTCGGATTGCCTTACATTCATCTTGTGTTCCTGTTCGTTAAATGAAGCTGTTGGGAAGAGGAGGGGGTCAGTCCTCAAGGCCGTAGGCTTTCGCGAAGGCGTTCTGGCTTGTGTAGCATTCAGAGGTACCTACGCGGTAGCGGCTGGTCGATCCCCGGATGTACACGTGAACGCGGCCATCCCTGTGCTCGGCAACATGCAGGTGGCCGTCATCCTTGAGTCCCATGCGGACGTGAACGGTGCCGCAGACGTTGTTCATCGCGACCATGGCTGAGAAGGCGGCTTCAGCCTGGGCACGATCCAGCATTTTTATCATTAGCTATCCTTCGTAAAGATCCTTCCAAGGGAGAAATGGAGAAAGGGCTCCCCTCTCCATCCTCGTTACGGACTCAGATCAGTCCGCGCCTTGTGCCTGGCGCTCCGCCGTATGGACCCGGGCCGGTGGGGTTGCCGGGCCAGGCAGCAGGGTAGGTGCCCGGGTAATTGCTGGGATAGTTGCCCGGGTAGACCGACTGACGGTTAAGCGCGAGCGTGGCGCGCTGGGCCCATTCCGACGTTTGCGGCGGTGGTGGCGGCTGAACCGGTGCGAACGGCTCGACGCTGGCCAGTGCGGGATTGCTACGGATGACGGAACTGAAGTCGAGGCCCCGGTCGGTATAGCGCAGATCAGACTGCGGTGGCTGGGGCTGGGGCTGGGGCTGCGCCTGAGACTGTGCAGCAGATGCCCCGCGCGCCATCACTTCGTCAAGCGACACACGTGCCGGCGGAACATGTACGCCGGGTGCGGATGCGGCTACCGGGCGAGGCGCATGATCCGCCGGCTGTGGCGCCTGCGTGGTGGACGCAGCTGGCTCCGGTTCGTCCCAGGGGACACCCTCGTTGCCTGCCTGCGGCGGAACGCGCCAGATCTGCGCCTGCATCATCCCGAGATTCATGAACGTTTCCTGCCAGTCGGCGTCGATCAGATGAACACTCGCCGGGACTTCGGGCGTGCTGATCTGGCTCTCGAACTTTTCGGTGATGTCGTTGAGCGCCTGGATAATGCCAAGCGATGCCTGCATCAGCGCGTGAAGGTTGGGTGCGATATCGGAGTCCGTGCCGCGATCGTACGCCTGCGCTTCGCCGATCCGGGGGAAGATGAACTCCAGCAGCGCGGCGAGGGTCTCCTTGTCCTTCACCCGGCACTTGATCCCCCAGATGTCATGCTCCGGCTTTTTCAGCTCCTCATATAGCGGAAAGCTCACGACGCCCACGCGCTTGTGACTCTTGCCTGCAACCAGACCGGTCTTCTTCAGGAAGAGGGTGACAATCTGGCGCGCGGTCTGACCCACTTCCATGGCATCGAGAACCTTGCTGGCGAGATCCCGCGTGCTCTGGTCGGCGTGCTTGACGAGCGAAAGGAATTCTGACTGGTCTGGCGTGAGGTGTTTGTGATTCTCTTTCTCCACCGCGATACGCAGCAGCTTGACGATATGACCGCTTGCGACTTCGTTGAAACGGTAGATCAGCAGGGAACGAAACTTCTCCAGTACCGGAGATTTGCCCCGGGTAATCATTTCGCTCAGCGGGTGAAAGAGCACGATCTCCGATTTGTCCATCGCCTGAAATTCGGGGGTGGGCAGCACAAGCCGCTTTCCCTCGACGAGAACAGGTTCCGTTTCTGCGAGGATGGTTCCGGAAATCATGTTGTCGGCGGTGACGGTGAGATTCGCCGTTTTCAGCAGTTGTCGATAGACTTCGAGCAGGGTTGGTGTCATGGATTGAATCGGGAGCGCTTCTCGCGCTCCCGCTCTGTGAGTGTCAGGTTTCTGGTTTGGGATCAGGCCGGATTCAGATGAGCCCGTAGCGTGGCTTCTGGGGCATGGCTGCCGGCTGGGTGCTGGTCATGCCGTCGTAGTTGGCGATGGTCGTGCAGATTTCGTGGAAGTCCCCGGCAAGCCGCTGGCCCAGATGGGTCTGGGTCGTCACGACCGGCACCATTAATGCATCGGCGAAGCTGGGTGACACATAAGTGATGACAGGGCCGCCGTCGAGCGAGATATCTATCCACGTCTCGCCCAGCAGATTGATTCTCATCTCCAGCCAGAAGTCGATCTGGTTGTTGTGCGACACGTCCTTCAGGATCATGTGCTCCAGGTTGATCCTGAACTGCTCGATGAAAGGCGAGAGATCGCGCCTCGAAAAACTCTCTGCATCACCCGGAATGAACGTGATGGAGGAGTGCCCGTCCACGCCGCTGGGCGCATTCGATGAAAACACCTGGCGATTGGTAGCGGTAAAGGCGAATCGGGTCAGTGTGTACACGGACATCAGGGCTAGCACGGACTGGGCCAGGATCGTCGCCACCTGCGTGAGCCGGTCGGATCCCCCCCAGTCCTGGGACATGCCGCTACCCACGCGATGCACACGGGTGCTGGCCGGCAGTTCCAGTGCCTTGACCTTGTGGACCACATCCGGGTCGAGCCGGCACAGGTCACTCCAGGTAAAGAAGTTCGTGAGCATGCCCTCACGATACTCCTGCATCGCGCGGAAAAACGGGTTGAGCGCCAGGACGCTGTCCTGCGCGTAACCGCGTGCCGAATCGAGTACCTCGGTTTCCGGCTGGAGGCCAAAGTTGTTGCTGTCCGCCGCCTTCTTGTAGTTGTCGAGCACTGCGGCCGCGTAAAACGCCGCAATGGAATTGCTCCGGGTCGACGCAACCGGTACGCGCGTCAGTGTCGTGCGTGTGTCGAGCGTGTCGCCCATGTTGTGCAGATGGTTCAGACTCATCGTTGCGTACATGTCCTCGGGCCGCATGCTCATCGTCTTCTCTTTGACATACGCATCGAAGTACGTCGGATCGACCAGCACGTGCGCATTCTCCGCGACGTTGGTATGAGGCTGGTTGCCCAGTGGGGTGGTCTCGATATATTCGCGAACCTGGACCACGGAATTCACATAGAACTCCATGTTGGGATCGATATGGCAGCTGCCCGTGTTGACGATCCCCATGTAGTTGGTCCAGCCGAGCACCTTGACGACAGACACAGCGCCTCCCATGCTGTGTGATTCCACTTCCATGAAATACCGGCAGCGTGTGGCGTCCCAGCCATTGACGATGCCGATAGCCTTTTCGGGCGTCGCTGCGGGCGACACGATCTGGTTGGCGATGCCGGCAAGACGTGCCGGCGTATAACGGTTCTCACCGCAGAGCGTTTCGCATATGGCATTGAGACCCGGCCCCTGGAGCGTGTTGTCGTAGGGGCGCATGTACTGGGTGTTGTAGGTGCCCGTCGGGCTGATGATCAGCCGCCGGACGACGATGCGGGTTGGGATGTCCATCACTTAAAAGCTCCTTGATGCAAGCGCAATGCTGAGTTGCGCGAGTTTGATCCGGATGTTGCCGGGCACCGCGTAATGCCGTTCGCGTGGATTGCGGGTGAGCTCGGCCACCCATTCGGGGGGAAGGGTCAGGCGCCAGCCGGTTTCGCCGAGCTGCCTGACCACGTCATCAATCGCCAGCTCGGCACAGGTCGGTACACGCGCTGTTTTCGATTTGCCGCCCGGCATGCGCCGGTAGGGAAACCATCGTTCCAGTTCCGCGATCATGGCGGCCGGAATTTTTGAGCGTGCCTCGAGGCTGCCGAGATACATGACGTCGGCATCGGATACCGGGAGCGCACTCACGAGCGCGGCCAGCTCGCGATAGCCCTTGTGCCAGTACACGGCCTGGGCGACGGCGAACGCCTGCAGGATCGAGGCGCGCGGCAAATGGAAGAGGGCGCGGGGTTGCAACTGCTTGCGGTACTGCAGGACATACATGGTCAGGGTCATCTGGACCTTGCGCTCCCTGACGTGCTCGAGCACCTTCACGGACTCGAACGACATCTCCAGGCAATCGGCTGGCATGTCTGGTGCAATCTGCCGCGCGATGTGGCGCATGTCGCGCGCGTAATACCTGATGGGCGCAATCTTGCCGTCGGCGACCGGCATCTTCTCCTTGCATGCCTCGAGTCGCGACTGCTGGTTCTCGATATCCTGACCATACGTTTCGGTTTCTTTCTTCTCCTTGATGATCGCGTTAAAGCCTCCTTCCGAACCGGGCCGTGTCTTGTGCCTGATGAAGGTGAATACGCAGGAGACGAGGTTCGACGACGTGTCGAGCCCTCGCACATCGGCAATGGTGAGTTTGCGCACCAGCACAAGTGCCGTGAGCAGCGTCGGATAGTCTTCGGTACTGATGCCCCTGAAGACGTGCGCGGACTTCTCGACATCGTGCCGTCCCGCGCCGACACGCGACCAGTACTCCACGTAACCGCGCAGACGCTCCATCGGGGGGCTCTGACCGAGGCCGGTAGCTGCGAGTAGCTGCCAGGCGTAGAACTCCTTCCAGCCGGTCGGCACCTCGGCACGGATGCGCGCGATGAATTCGCCCCACACGGGAAAGATCACCCGCAGCGCAATCGACAGAGCGACGAGCCATTCATATTCCTCGCGTACATAGGTACCGTCACGCGTGCCGGGCATCTCGTACGGCACGAACTCGTCCTTCACATCGTCCGGGCAGCGAAGATTGCTGTAAAACGCAATCCAGTGCCGGATATCTTCGAGTGGATGCAACTCGCAGAGTCGGGCAACCGGAGCATGCAGCCTGCGCGTCAGGGCATGTGTTTCGTAGCACTCCCGGAACACATCACGGATCTCCGCATATACCGCGTAAGCTTCGTCCTGCCGCTCCGGTGGCATCCTCGCCCAGTACTGGTTGATCTGGTCAAAAACGTCGTAGTCGAGATTCCTGACGATGTTCTTGAATTCAGAAATATTCCATTCGAGACTCTCTCCACCATGCTCCAGTGCAACCTCGGTGAGATTGTTGTCAGTCAGGCCGATTCTGCTGATTCGCAGTTTCAATTTCTATCTCCCTTAAAACGCGTCGGCATTTCAGCAAGATAGTGATATGTCACCCAGATTCGTTTCGATTCGTCGGGCTCGTTCTGTTGGGGGAATAGGGCAGGTCAGCCCGGTCTGACTGACCTGCCGGAGTTGTTCTGTCCTGGCTGCTGCCGACGATGGCGACGCAAGGGAAGTTATCCGGGCAATGCAGAAGGCGGGGCGACTCCTGACTCGCTAATAGGGAATATCGTCCTCCTCAACTTCAGCATAGTGGGACTTTGCAGAAGTTGAAGCCCGGCCCCTGTTATTTTTGCCACCACCATCGTTCTGGGGTTGCGGATGTTCGTACTCCGTTCGCATCAGGTCGGTGACGAACTGTCGAACGAGATGTATCCAGCCGAGCGCAAAGAGCTGGGATGCCTCTGCCTTGCTGTACTGCTCGCCGGCCTTGTGCTGCAGGAAGTGATAGCGGCTGTAACCGAAATCGAACCGGATATTGGGCCGCCCTTTGGCCGACAGCGCAACCCAGACGATTCCGTCCTCATCCTTGCCGTAGCAGAATGCAGAGCGTACCGCGGGCTTCTCGCCCTGGGCCGGATTGCGGTCACGCTCGACGTTGCAAAGCTGGCGTTTGTTTTCCTTGCCATCGGGTCCGGCGATCACCCGTTCGAAGTCGATGAGCGTGCCAATGAATTCGACCGGCGAAATTTCGGCGCTGATACGCCCGCCATCGTTATCGCGATCATCGGGATCATTGGTAAACACCGTGATGAACGGTGTATTGGCAAACACAGTGACATACAGTGACGCCCAGATCTTCTTGCCGTCATTGCCGGTCTTGCCCTGAAGCGGTGCGGAAAGCATGAGCCGGCGGCTGTCGAGTATGGTTTTGCTGCGCGCCTTGCGGTTTTCAGGCATGGGGAATCCTCAATGGTTGGATTGGCACGGTCGCATGACACAGCATGGCCGCGTTCAATAAAAATTTCCGTGTCGCTGATCGCGTGATCTAGTAGCGGCTGGAAATGATCTTCTTCAGGACTTCGCGGGCATAGGGGTTTTTCATGAGATCCACGCCGAGCGCGATGCGCTCGAAGGTGGTGGTCGGGTTCCACTGCATTTTCTGTGCGATCTGCAGCAGTTCGCGTCGAAGTTCCAGACGCATGGGAGCAAAGAGTTCCGAATCGCCGAACACCTGGATGAGATCCTCGCGAAAGGGGATCATCGTGAGCTCGCGCCCCTGGGCGTACTTGGTGTGCCAGAGGGCTTTCTCCTTGAGCCGCCCGGTATGTGACTCGAGCAGCGTCATTTCCCTGAAGCGCTTCGCGGAGAAGAGGTCGTAGGCGTAGTGGGTCAGCAGCAGGATTTTTGGCGACGATGATTTGGGATCCGGAGTCGCTGGCGCAAGCTTAAGATCAAAGACAGCGATCCGGTCATGCCGCTGCTCATCCTCCTGTCGTTCCTGCGCCCGTGCTGTCTTCAGCATGAGGGCGATAGTGTCTTTCTGGATCGCGGCATACTGCTTCTGGCGTGCGGTCGAATCCGTGCGCAACGTAGCGAAGGGATATTTCTGCGCGAGCCCCGCGTAATTGCTTACGTAGTACACGGTCCTGCAACGGTTCTGTGTGGCTTCGGCGACGAGCTCCGAAAGCTGGCTGAGCTCTTCCTGAAGTGTCCATGCCAGCTCGTCGGGAAACACGGCGCCTGCCGTCGTTTTATCCAGCGCGCCCATGCAGTTGCGCAAGAGCGTCTTCAGGTTGCACCAGAGTTCGTCATAACGAAGGATTGGCGCCGGAGACTCCTGGTGGTCAGGATGAATGCCGAACGCGCCTTCGAGTGCGAGAGACGTGCCAACGGAGAGCGGGAAATAGCCCATGGCACGGGCGGTGAGGCCAGCGGTGGCGGACATCACATAGCCTCCTGGATTTTCTGTTGTGCGACGGCGACGACCGTTGGACTCACGCCCGAGGCGATCATGCGTTCCGTGAGCAGCTGCAGGATGTTGCCGGCATGAATGGTGACGGGTTCAAAGACCTCGCTGTCGTCGTAAGCCTTGCGCTCTTCCTCGTCGGGACGAACCGGAAGCTTGCTCCAGCTGAAGAACGGATAAAGCCTGATGAGCGCGTCCATGTCTGCGAGCAGTGGATGGTCATGCATGGCCTGGATGCGAACCGCAGAATGTTCTGGCAGCTCGCGAACACGCCCGTCAATTGCGCGTAATGCGGCTTCCACATCAAGGTCGGTGCAGTCGATCGTGATGTACAGACGCGCGCCGGTATTTTCGATAAAGGTGACTTCATGGTCTCCCGAGGTATGCAACACCGCCCTCAGGTGACCTTTCGGCTCTTCGTGTCCGTGTGAGTACCGGTCGAAGGAGCCCTGCGCGTAGATGCGGTCGAAGGATGAATGCCGGTGGTTGTGACCAATGAACGCCAGATAACGTGTAATCGCCAGCCACGCGGCTGAATCGTGTTTCGGTACGCGCGCGGCCGCCGGAAGCTGGAACTCGAAGTGACCATGCATGAACATCAGGTCGACCTTCCCGATCCCCTTTGCCTTCATCAGGCTGCGGAATTCGCTGAGCGTCCTGTCGGTGTCGGGCGTGGCCTCATCTGGTACGAACCCGATCCAGAGATCGAGAGCTGGTTCATACTCGATGCTGATCTCGCGCACATATCTGAGTCTGGCGTTGATGCCGGCGATCTCATTGATCGTGACAAAGCGTGCCGACTGCTCCCAGTCGTGACTGCGTGTACCCTCCAGCACGTACAGGATGATGTCGTGCTTTTTGCAGAGCAGCAGCAGATCGCGGATCCAGAAGTCGATCTGCGGCACATCTTCATCGTTGAGCGGGAAGAGGGTGTCAAAGACATCGCCTGCCAGACAGATCACGTCCAGCTGTGCCGTTTCTTCGTTATCGGGGAAGGCGGCCCGCAGGTTGCGCAGGATGCCTTGCGTAGGCGTGCGCCGGTTGCCGAGATGGATGTCGCTGGCAACCGCGAGATGGATATCAGAAGTCCTCATACACGTCGGGAGTAACGGGGCCGCCCTTAGCGGCGAGCGCAGCGCCGGCCGCCTTTTCTGATTCGGCGTACAACGGTTCGCGACCGTAGCGCCCGAGAATGGCGTTCCACTGAAGAACATGGAGCGCGAGCACCGCGGTGTTGTTCATGAAACTGGCGCGCTCACGTAGTGACTGCTCGATAAACGCCTTCGCCTGATTCGGGTGCAGTCCCGCAAGTTTCGCGGCAGTCGCGACGATGTCGGTGAAGGCGGCCTGGCCAGCAGCGCGGTTGTGGATGTCCCTGACGGGATTGATGCCGTGGTAGTCGAGGAAGGGGGGGACGCGAAACAGCGTCTGGCCCGTTGCGTTGTCGAACACGTCGACCGGCTTGCAGGGGCCACCGGCAATGGAGATCCAGTCGGCCATGGTGACGGGATACGGCAGTTCGGCATCGCGTGCGAGCAGCGGCAGAAAAACGTGGACGAACTGGTCCTCGGGCAGTTTGGCGACGTCCTGGCTGGCGATCTCATGCAGGTTCTGCGCCACCGTATTGATGAAGTCACCCGGGTGGGCGTCGGGTGAAGCGGGGGTTTCAGTAGATGGTTTCATGATGGGGGAATGGACGTCCGGCCCGGATCGATACCCGCGCCATTCATCCTGCGCCGCCGACGGGCGTTGGCTGATCCGGTGACGATCCCGCGCGGGATACCTCGCGCAATCGTTCAAGAATCCTTTCGAGATGGCCTTCAGGATCCTCGAAGGCTTCGCGAACTTTCGGAATGAGCTGGGTGAAGTAGAAAAACTGGATGTACTGAAGCTTCAGTGCAAAGGCCTGCCGTCTGAGTTCGGCGAGGTAACGCGGGTGAAGAATCATGCGGGCGTTTTCATACGCGGTGTGGCCCCGCTCCTGATAAGTGAACACCTCGTAGTCCACGACTTCCAGCGACATCGCATCGGTTTGCGTGCTCCGGTCCATTGCCGTGCGCCCATCCGCGTAGACTGGCGTAAAGGCGACAACGCAGCAGGTCTCCGTTGCCACGGGAAAATCGGTCAGCGCGAGGATGTAGCCATCCTCGAGCAGCCAGGGTGTGGTACGGACTTCCCAGGTCCGGAGGGTATGAGGCAATCGCCGATGCTCGAGGTACTCGTGCTGGTCGAACATCATGGCACCGTAGATCGCGCGCTCGAGGCGCCGCACGCAACTCTCGACCCGCGCCGGTATGGGGGCATCGGGCCGTAACTGGCCATCGGTACAGGGGCTTCCTCCGTTGCTGTTAAGGCGACGCGGGTCGCCGTAGGCAACGGGAGCCGGCACACCGCCCGGTTCTTGCGGTTCGATGTTCATGACGCGATGTCCTGAAGCACTGTCTGCGCTGCCGTGACGCCGGCATTGTTCAGCGCCAGCACACGCACCAGTCTTGAACTGGACAGCTCGATCAGGCCGCTGAGCGGATACACGACGCCATCCTCGGTGAGCTCCGCATAGACGTAGAGCGTGATCAGGCTGCTTTCGTTACCATTCAGCACATCGTCGCTCGCGACCTGCACGCTCGCGAGATCGTAGTAGCGCGAAAAAAAGGAGGTCAGGGCGGCCTGCAGCGCAGTGCAGGTACCGGGAATGTTGCCCGCGTTCTTCGCGATGAGGTACTGCAGGCTCGTTACGTTGCCGTTGAAAATGTACGACTGGTTGGCCTGGCTCTCGTACAGATGAGCCATTAACCGGTCAGCCTTCTGCTGGGGCGAAACGATCCAGCCAGCGGTCGAGAGTGTCGGTACGGGCGTGGTCATGATGGGTTACCTGCACGCGAATTCACGCTAAAGGCGGGTGGCCTTCTGGAGAAAGGTGGCCGCGTCGTTGCCTCGGGTGAGCAGTGGGACGGTACCCGGCAGGCGCGTTGGTGCGGCTGCCGGGTATCAGACTGGCGACTACAGCATGCCCCCTTCCTTGCTCGTGTGATCCTCCTTGCCGGCGAGCGCATACGCGCGGGCGAACTCGTGCGTGGCGATGATGTCGCTCTGTTCGTCGAGCTCCAGATGCCGGTCGCCATCTCTGAGCGGTTCCCAGTATTGTTCGAACACCACCTGACCGTCGGCCGTTTCCTGCGCCACGCCGTCATGGATGCGGCGCCAGTCGTAGTGGTCCTCGCCACTCAGGCCGGGGTCCATATCGACGTAGCTTTCTGAATAGCCGTCGCAGCGTTGCTGGTGATAAAGCCTTCGGGTCTCAGGCTCGGCCATGATCCAGCGCTGCATGGTCAGGGGCGCGTTCTGCAGCCTGCCGATGTCCCAGATCGTCTGGATCGTGTCGCTCATGAACAGGCTGTCGACACGCCGTACGGCCGCACGGGCGAGCCGCATGGCTTCGGATCCGTTGAACGCATCGAAGAGGTTGCGCGCTGAACCGGCGAACTGTCTGCCAAACTCGGTTAGCCCGCCACTGAACGGTTCCAGCTGCTTCTGGAGATAGGCGATCGTGCCGGGATGCTTGCTGCCGCCATAGACAAGCGCATCAAAATCACTCTCGTCGCCTGCGGTGAGCATCATGGCTGCCTCCGGAGATAACATTCAGACATGGTCGTTTCTTCCTTGATTGATGGGTTGTGATCCTGATTGATCGGGCTGCATTAAGGCAGCGCCATTCGCTCAGGTACCTCAGGCAGCTTCGGGGATAAGTGCCATGCGCCGCAGCACTTCTGGATCGGGTGTATCGGGTTCCGGCCAGTGGATCCAGTTGCTGATCGTGAGCACGACGGTCTTCGGCATCGAGAGATTCTTCGAGAGGGCACGCGGCTCGTTCATGCTGAAGGTGCTCTGATGCGGCATCAGGCTGTAGAGCTCGTCGGTCAGTACGTGATCGAGCGTCAGCACGAGATTCATCATGTCGCCGTCGAAGTCGGCATTCGGCCCGGTCACATCGAGAATGCTGAAGAAGACGGTTGGCACGCTCACGTCGGTGGTGACGCGCGTGATGAAGAGCAGCTGGATACTTGCGCGGTGCAGGCTCGGGTTGCGCTGCATGGTCACCGGCACACCTGGCCCGCGCGAACCCGCGATGATCCGCTGGAAGAAGTGGTCAAGCTTCTCGCTGTACTGATTGACGTGCGCGTTCAGATAGGTCTCGGCTTCCCACGGCGTCATGCCTTCGCGAAGCAGGAAATTCTTCAGATGCAACTCGAACACGACGACGCCGACGCTCCACGGGATATGCACCCCGGTATAGTCGTGCGGGTCGGTGTACGAACTGATGACGGCCCGGAACGCGAAGTGGCAGCGCGTGCCGTACATGTTCTTGCGGTACACGCCGGTCTTCGACGCAAGCAGGTCACGTATGGCGATGTCGTAGTATTCAGCCGTCTGGGCAATCATGCGGATGGTGCGGTTCTCGCGCACGATGTCCGAGTGAGGCGACATCGGGGAATCAATTCCCACCATCATGCGAATGGCGTCCACCGCGATGGGCGTCGTGCTGTCGGTGTAGCCCGCGTGATGCGTGTCTTCGAGCACCAGCAGCGACCGGTTTGGTAGTGGCAGGTACTGCGAGAAGACGCAGTGCCGGTACTGCTCGAGGCACGCCTTGAGGGGCGCGAGCTCCTTCTTCGCGTAGTCCTTCAGGTTGAACAGGAAGGCCATGATGGCGTCGAAATTCTCCACGAAGTTGTTGTAGCCCCGTGGCAGTCCCGATGAGCGGATCGCCTCCATCACCGGCGGTTCCCTGACTGGTGCTTTCCAGGTGCGATCGCAGAGCCACCGGATCACATCGAAACTGTTCTTCTGGAATCCCTCGCGCAGCATGGTCCAGACATGCGGGTTGATGAGCGCCTTGACGCCTCTTGGCGCACGCAGCCAGATGAGCGGCTCCAGATCGCCCTGGTAGGGGGCGGTGACCTCGGTGTGGCAGTCGGGGCAGACCATCGCAGGAACGCCGCGGCCGTCGCCAAGCTTGTCGACGCCGAGGGTGTTGCCGCATGCGCACGACGGGATGTTCGAGAGAGAATCCGAGTGGATGAGATCGTAGCGGGTGAATATGAGGTTATCGACGTGCTCCTTCTCTTCGCTGGTGATGTCGGGAAGATCATTGATGATGATGGGTTCGCGCGACGTACGGTAATGAAAGATCTCATCGTGACTGACGAGTCGGGAACTGATTGCCACGTTGGTTCTCCAGCAGGGGCACCTGGGAAGGGCGGTTGCTGCACTGGATTGCCCGGTTCAATAAAAAAATGCCTGTCGTTCGACGGTGTTGCTGTCATTGCGCCGGAACATCCTTGCTGTGGCGGAAAAAACGCCGGCAGGGGAAGCCTCCCCTGCCGGCAGTCTGGATGCTTCAGTACATGAAGCGGTTAAAGCCCGCACGGTTGCCGTACTGCTGCGACGGCCCTGCGTAGCTGGAGCCAAAGAGCCCGAGATTGATACCGGGATCGAGGGCGGCGTCTGCGACGAACGGATTGATCGGGCGCCGGTACTGCGGCTGATGGCCGGCCACCGAGTCGACGTTCATCTTGATCTTGAGTTCGGCAATCGACATCAGGAGCGCAGTGAAGAAGATGTTGTCGAGCGTGCAGCGACGCGCAAAGCCCGTGTACGTCACGTTGCGTTCGCCAACGATTCCCTCGATGATCTTCTGGCGGCGGGAAATCCGCAGGTTCAGCGGCAGGTTGACGTCGGAGAAGGTATCGGACCATTCGAGGACATCCTGGTGGTTGCTGGTGCCCTGGGTTGCCAGCAGCGCGAGATAGTCGATAAAGCGGATATCGAGCTTCTCGCCGGTCCTGTAGATGAAGTAACCGAGGTGAATCCGGTTGTACTCGTCGGTCACGAGCCGGTGGTCCTCCAGCTGCAGCCGTTGTCGGCTCAGGGCGTCCGGATGCTGTTGCCGCGCCAGGGTATCGACGAGAGCCATGTAGTTCTTGACGAACAGGCCGTTGGTCAGGTCCATGGAGGAGCCGACGAGCATCCGGTTGCCCGTACGGCGGTTTTCGGCGTCGCTGTCGCCGGCGAGCAGGATCGCCTCAGAGAGCGCCGTCTCCGGACCGCACTCGGGGATGTCGACCGAGACGGCCAGCCGCTGCCGGATCGTGCTGGCGATGAGCTTGTGGAACTCGCTGCCATTCTGGGGGTTCTGCCGGGTGAATGAATCGAGCGTGCTGTCCAGAGGCACGCCGTAACCCGTTGCACTATTCTCGAAGTTCGCTTCGATATTGAGCGCCCCGATATTTTTCCAGTCGACGTCGCTGCCACCGCTGCGCTCCTTCGCAGGACGGAAGGCTTCAGCCCACAGCATGTTCGTGGACAGACACGCCGCAGAAACGAGCGAGAGTAGCTGGCCGCCGAGGGTGGGCACCTTCTCCGACTCGCTTTGTGTTGCCACAAACCGCGGCAGGTACTTCTGGTACTGCGACGGATGGACGCCACCCGGTTGAAGTTGCTGTGGCGCAACCCACTGGGCGTAGGGCTGGTTCTGCTGGTCAACCGGTGCCCAGACCAGATCCACGAAGCCACGAACGAGCGTGACGGTCGTGTCGCGCACGGCCGCATCCTGCTGGCCCTGGACCAGCTGGCCAGGAACCGTGGTGCGGATTTCGACATCGGCCCGCACCGGATGGCCCACGGCGTTGTAGATCTGCTCATTGCCGAACTTCGGGCGCACCGTCAGGACCTCGTTGCCGACCGCGTCAGCAAGGTTCAGGTCATGCCATCCGCCCGGCTTGTTACGTGAGAGCTCGGACGAGCACGCGTTGCCGGCACAGACGGCCAGCTTGTGCGCGAGCTCTTCGTTCGCCGGGTTGAAGTCACGCGGTACCACGCAGACACCGGCGCCCCATTGCGGAACCATCGGGTACACCTTCTCGAGGCGATTCCTGACTTCGTTGTTGAGTATCTGGTTGTTCGTATCGCCGGTCAGCCGCAGCTCGGTGATGGTCTCGTTGGCCACAAAGCGCGACACAGACTCCAGTGCCGGCGCCGAGCCCTCGATGATGAGGGTGTAGTAGGCGACGCCACGGTCGAGCCAGGCCTTGTGGCGCAGGGTGACCACTACGGCCGAGAAATACAGGTCAACGGTATCTTTCCAGTTGATCGGGATGAGCTCCAGTTCGTGGTCCGGATCTCGTTCCTTGAACTCGCTCCTGAGCATCTCGGTGATCTTCCCGAGAGCCTCACCGCCCTTGTGCCGGGAGATCACGGACGGGACGTAATCATTGGCCGACGTGAACGAGAACTGGCCGCTCTGGCCACGGGTCCGGGAAGCGGATGCGCCGGGTGCCTGCTCCTGCTGCTGGCCTTCGGGATCCATTCCCTGATTGAATGCATGCACCATGCCCGGGTCCGCGCCCGCGTCGCGCGCAGCATTCTTCGAAGGTTGATTCACTGCCATGGCTTTTCCTTGCGATTGGGTTAAACACACATGTGGTCCTTAGCAGTCCTGCTAATGACAATGAGGTGATATATCAGTGAAATTCCGTTGAATCGAACCACCCGCGCCGATATCACGCAAGTGCGCTCAGGCGTTCGGAAGATCACATCTGTTCAAAGAGACATGACACGGCATTCCCTGGCCGGGCCTGTTTCGGTCAGCCAGATGGAAAGGAATGCGAAGTGTCCCCTCCAAAGGATATAGACAGCGGCGGTAAATTCTTACCCGACGCAGTTCTCTCCAATGGGTGGACAGCAACCCGCGCACGCGTCCGGCGCATCCCGTACTGGGTGCCGGCACGGGGTCGCTTCAATGTTATGGGCGAAGTTCTGTCATCCGATATATCGAACCATGCACACGCTATTCAACCTGTCACCACGCTCGCTCCAGGGCATTCAGGTGCCGGGAGCGTGGCACGCCATCCGGGATGGCCTGCGTCGCAATCTGGGACAGGTCATCCGGTACTACCGGCATGCGCCGGGGGCAGTCAAAAGCAGTCATCCGTTGGTGAAACTGGTTCAGAGCGTCGATGTTCCGCTCTCACTCGCGCTCGAGCGTTACCATGCCAATGTCGACGCGATGGCGCTCAACCTGTCGATGGCAATGAAAATGACGTCCTCGATATTCAGGGGAAAAGTCTGGAACGGTGAGTTTTACGGCGCGGGCCATGACGAGATACTCGTTGTCCATACGGAGTACTTTGATCTCGCGCTGGCCCATCGGGATTGGCGCAATGCCACACCTCTACGTGTATTGAGACATGCCAGAAGTGATCTGGAAATGAATTTACCCGACGGTCACTTCACAGGGTCGGAAACGGGAATGGCTGTAATCGCTATCAATCTTCCCATGCTGATGGTTCAGTATCGCGCGTTTCGTGAAGAAGAAAAAAGAAGCGCGGGTCGCGTGGATGAAAAGTCCGTCACGATGTTCGTGCACAGGTTCGTGCTACCCAACATGCTCTTCAGTCAACTCGATCAAACTCTCCTTAACCGGATTCGCCGCCTGCAGGCGCGTGTACCTGCGGGGTGGTCGACACGGAAACATCCGTTTGCGCTGGCCGATTACTCGGTGCGACTTGATCACTGCTATGAAGAAATCCTAGTGGGCCTCACAAGGCAACGCAAGAATTTCATCGGGGTTTTACAAAGCGTGCCGGTAGCAGCACATCACACTCTTGAAGAGGCCATGCATCTACCTGACATGGCGCCGACGAGACAGGTCATGTGGGCGCTCGCCATCGCTCGCCTGCCGATGCTCGACTTCGTACTGGGCGCATCGGGTGACACGCCAGGTACGCTTAACCAGTCGGAAATCAACCTGCTGAACCGCACCTTTCTTGGCTGGCAGCAGGAGCGTCTTTTCGAAGGCGTGATGAATGCGCTTACATACCAGGCGGTACTCGACGAGTTCGATGCAATCCGTCACAAGGCAAATCCTGTCCACGCGGATAGCACGAGTCTTGCGTGAGTACTGGTAGATTGCGCACCGGGTCATTCAATAACGTTTCAGAGCCGATGTTGCCTGACGCTTCGCGATGGCCTCGTGCAGCCCCCATTCGTCAATGAGCTGGCAGTAAAGTTCGCGGCCGTAGTATGTGGCGCACGTGCCGGCTTCCTGCTGGCCAATAATGACCTTTGCAGCGAAGCCGCATTCGATCAGTGCGTCACGGGCAGGCTTGCTCGCAACATCACCATCGTCTACGGGTCCGTTCTCGATCAGCTGGATCAGTACGTCAGTCCAGCCGCACGGAAGGTCATCTGTCTCGATGGGTGAACTTTCCCAGTGTTCACGTGTACGCTGGGCAAAGGGTGTCTTCACGTTCGTCTCCACGTTTATTCCCGACAGGCCACGGCAGATGCCGCGCGGCCTCTATGCCGTCATTGTGTTTAGCAGCGCAGTGCCATCGGCTGCCGTTGCTTTCACGAGAGGCGGATAGTCGTCGCTCACGAGCCGCGTGATCTGCCTGTTCTCCATGGCGACACCGAGACTTTCGAGCACCAGGTAGAAAGTCTTCATGGTGTCCTTCACGAGCTTGCGAATGGCAACGCGTTCAAGGATTTCACGTGGAACACCTCCCGCATGAATGGCTTCTTCTGGAACGTAGAAAGTCGTGAGCGAACTTCTGCCGTGCGAAGCGAGCCATGCGCCAAGACGTGCTGCCAGTTCCTGGTCGGCCATTGCCGTGAGCCACGCCTTGATGCGTGCCGGCGAGCCCATGTCGACCGGAATCTTGATCGCTGTATAGGGGGGTGTTCCCGCCATGCCGTACTTCATCCCGAAGGTGGCGTTCCAGAATAGATAGTGCGCGTAAACGGACCGCTCGGGCGGCAGCGTATAGGCCCCCGCGGGCTTGATCTGTCCGATACGGAAATACTCGCAGCTCGAGCGTTTCATGATCGAGTCGATGATGTCGTGTTCGATCGCTGATATCTCGCCGAGGATCTTCATGATCGAGAGCTTCTCCTCATGCGCGACCGTTTTCATGATGTCGATCATGAGCAGTTTTGCGCGTGCCGTGACGGCCGGCGGAGCACTCGACGACTTCAGATGCACGCCCTTGATCTCCGCTTCGGGCTCGGTGTAAAGCTGGCCTTCGCGGCAGTCGATGAGCGCGTAATAGTGTTTGGCAACGGGTGTTGGCGTGAAGGTGACAAACCGGTATTCGTTTTTCATCACGGTATCGAACAGGCGCTGTTCCTCGACACCAAAGTTGGCCGACATTCGTGCGAGCAGATGCGCCACCGTCATGGAGGCAAGGAACACGAGGACCGCGGCCACGGCCTGCGAGCGCGCATCGAACCCCAGACGCCCATCGTTGAACCAGATCACCCACTCCTGGACCGTAAAGAGTGTCGAGTCCGTGTCGCCCATCAGCGCCACACGTCGGATGCTTTCAGGAAACGCCGCCACCGACGCAGGCACGTTTTTTGTGACAAAGAACGCGCGGATGAGATCGCGGTATTCGTCGAGCACCGTCTGGATATTGATGACGGTCGATGCGACGATGCCATGTGCGTTTGTGCCGGCAACCCCGTCAAGCTTCCTGCCACGCATCTCCTGTGGACACAGCTGCACAGCGAGTGCAATGACTTCAGGTGATGCCGACGCAAGCACGGTGCCAGGATCGGGATGCACGAGCTCGATGCGCGAAGCCAGTCGGCTGATGAAGGTACGGATAACGGCGTCGTTGTAGTACCGCAGGTGATACAGGTCGCCCGTGTAGACGAACGCACTGCGCTCGGCTGGCGTGAGCTGGCTGACGTACTGCCCGATGAGCCGATGATGTGCGGGGTCGCGGAAATAGAAGTGGGTGGAACGCAGTATGCAAGCCATCGTCTCCTCGAGCTCCGGATGCCGGATACCGTGACGCTTCATGGCGGCATCAAGCGCCCCGTAGTCGGTATTCAACCTGATCGACGTGATGTTGTTTTTCACGACGTCGGGCGACCAGTAGTGGCGGTTGCCAGCGAGCAGCTTCTCGTTGTTCGCGGAACCGTAGCTCGCAGTGACGCGGCAGTTTGAGGTGAGGGTGGAGTGCGCCGAGAGGTTGAAGAGGGGCGTGGAAGCAGAAACGTGCGCGCCCGAGCAGGCATTGCTCGCGAGCTTCATGTTGGTCTGCTCGTTATCCTTGAGGATCTCGAGCAGCGTGTTGCCGTCGCTGCGCGCCTGGAACATTGCGCGTTTGGCGACGCCCCGCTGCACCTTGTTCGCCCCGATAAAGCCGGTCAGCAGCGACTCCCTGACCTGCGGATGAAGATAGGTCGTGAAAGTCGGGGCAATCAGTTCACGTTGCGCGACGGTCGTCGCGAGAAAGGCCTGCAGTGTGCCCGTCCTGAGTTCCCGGTCGCCGCGCTCATTGCGCTGAAGGTAAGTGACATCTGGGTCCTGAAAGGCAAACGTACCATCGGACTCAAGGTTTGACTGAACGAACCTCAGGCATTCGTCGCGGGATGCCCCCGTCATTGCTGTCAGGTAGCTGACGGTCTGCCGGACATAGTGCCCGAGCACGTCGATATCTCTCGCGTACTGATCGGCGCGCAGAGTAAAAGGGGTGGGGGTCGCATTGCCCATGTCTTGCCATCCATGAGATCTGGCACACCATCCCCAGCGCCGGTAAAAGTTTGCATGTCACCTGATGGACGATCCCGCGCGGCCCTTCCGGGCGGTAGTTCGCAAGCTATACTTCAGATAACTTTCCATCTTCAGAAAACATGAAACGTGTCACTGTCAGGCGCTCCTCGATACACGGCAAGGGAGTATTCGCGCTTCGCCCGCTCATCACCGGAGAGCGCATTCTTGAATACAAAGGGCTGGTGACGACGTGGAAGGAGGCGTCGCGCCATCAGCACGAGGGGCACACGTTTCTTTTCGGGCGTTCTGATGGGCGGGTAATCGACGGTGGCCGTGGTGGTAACGCGACGCGGTGGCTGAACCATTCCTGCGCCGCAAACTGTGAGGCCATCGAAGAAGAGGGCGGACGCGTCTATATCGAAGCCACACGCGACATCGATCCCGGAGAAGAGCTCTTCATCAATTACGCGCTCGAAGTGGACGCCGGTCTGGATGAGGCAACGCTCGCGGAGTATGCATGCCGGTGCGGCGGCGATGATTGCAGGGGCACGATGCTGGGTGAGCAGACCCGTTAGCGGAAAAAAAGGAGGTGGGCCGCAGTGTGACCTGCGGCCCACCTCCACGCTGGAGAAGACAACGCACCTGCGCACGCCAGACGCCATCACGCCCAGTCCCGCTGCGGGCGACCCCAAGGATAAGATCGCCACGGCGGTTGCGCGCACGATAACTACGTTGTCTCCGGCGGCACTTCCTCAGTCCCCACTGAAGTTCCTGCCTCGACGCGACGTTGCCTGTCGCGTCGGCCAGCAGGCAAACCGGACACGGCCCATGCCCTTTCTACCACCCGCAATCTGTGCTGTATCCAAGCCATAAGATGCGCGATTGCCCCACACATCATGGTGAATGCCTGTAAAAAGTATCCAAAAAAAGAAGCGTCGTTTCAGGCGCGTGACCTGATTCACGAGCTTGAGATAGAAACGTCGATCGCGGTGTACCCATTGCTGATCAGCGCGTTCTGCACACCCTGGATATCGCCCGCCGTGACGTTGCCGATGAGTGCCGTGATGGTCTGGCTCGTGGAGGCGCGGATGGTGCTTTCGTTGATCCACGGCATCCCCAGCGCGGTCACCGATCCCGACTGCGTTCTGATCTTGATGTAGTTGTACTGTGATGGATCGTTGGGCGTGCCCTGAGCTTCAAGCCAGGGCCAGACCTTGATATGCATCCCCACCGTGTCGATCACCTGATTGGCGCTTTCCTGGTTCAGGATGCCCTGCACGGTTGCATTCTGGAAATTGTTGCCGAGCACGGGAGCAGGGTACACATCGAATGTGAGGACCTGCCCGATCTGGTAGTTATACGACACGATACCTCCCGTTTATCAGTACGGGCAGTGAAACAGCACGATGTCGTCGCCAAGAAAACAGTCGAACCCGTAATCCAGGTCGGTCAGCGGGTTGCCCGCACGAAACAGGCCATACGTCATCAGGCGCTCAAAGAATTGGTGCGCGAAAGACTGCGTGGCGTTGATCAGACGGATATGGATGGTGTGTGCCGGGTCTTCCTCGAGTTCGGGAAGGGTCAACCGGTGAATGTCGGGCAGCGCGGCAAGCTTCTGCCCGTCGCCGTCCCAGTCCAGAAATACGTCAAGCACCTGCCGGACGATCTCCTCAAAGCCGGCGTCCGACAGCGTCACGCCTCGCAGCTGCCGGCGAAACGCGCGGATCAGATCCGCGGTGGGCAGCACAATCCGCGACGGGTATTGTCCGTCGGGTTTGCGACGTTCCATGGCGCACCTCAGTGACGACGCCGCCGGATGGTATCGCTCCAGGCCCAGAGCTCATCGTCGGTCAGATAATCGACCGGCCCACGCAGGACGAGCAGCGGCGCCATCAGGCGTTGAAGGATAATGGCGTGGCCGACGAGATCTGCGAACTGGTAATGCAGGTAGCCATCCCGGT
This sequence comes from Paraburkholderia sp. HC6.4b, assembly GCF_014200875.1. Lineage (NCBI taxonomy): Bacteria > Pseudomonadati > Pseudomonadota > Betaproteobacteria > Burkholderiales > Burkholderiaceae > Paraburkholderia > Paraburkholderia sp. HC6.4b. Next base: position 193,586 of record NZ_JACHDC010000009.1, on the reverse strand, counting down.
AGAGTCCGAGCTGTCGGATGAGCGCATGGAGCTGCATGCCAACCCGGTACATCTCGTTGGCCGTGCGCATGACAGCGTTGATGCGGCGCCTGTGTTCATCGTCCTCGTCGGTCTGTGACACGCAGGCCCCGTCGTTTTCGCGAGGAACGAACTGCAGCGCATCCTGTACCATCTGAGAGCACATGTCCTCGAGCCGTTCAGGGGCGCGATTCTCGTAGGCAAGGCAGTCGACGATGCGCCCGATGAACTCCTCATGGTTTTCCTCAAGATCCGGATAGCGGGTGAAGAGGTCATCAAGAAGAGGGCGTGTTTCGAGAATCACGCTTTCCGGATCAGTCGTAGTTTTCGAAAAGGAGTAGCCCATTTGGGTAACAAGCCCTGAAGTAGTAAGGGAAAATGCCGTCGGCATCGTAAAGACACAGTGCGTTGAGCTGCCTCGTGATTGCGTAGCCCGCCTCCACGACCAGCATCGCGAGCCGGTGCTGTTCGTATCTCAGTAGCTCGTGCTGGCCGTAGAGTGCATCGCCATAACCCACGTCACTTGCGAACTCATGCAGTTCGTCGGCTGCGAGTCTGCCGGCGAGACTCACGCTGTCGAAAAGCTGCGTGTAGAAGGCCTCGATGTCGACCGTAGGTTTCGAGGGGTGTTCCACCCATTCCCTGAGTTCCTGAAGCTCCCGTGGAGTCTCCATGACGACATAGCGCGGGATCGCGGCGCACACCAGGATCGGTCCAGGTTGCACCATATCCATGTTAGTTCCCCTAGCTTAAAAGCCGCACATGAACAAGGAGGTCCGAGCCGATCCAGCGCGGGCTGAATGCCTGACCCTGATGCTCGTCGGCGATCTCGAAGAAGCGTGTGGGAAGATGGAGACGAAAGAGCTTCTCGACCGCATCCTCCATGGACTGGGCGGCGAAGCGGATCACATCAAGGTTGCTGAAAAGAAACCGCTCGTCGAACAGGGGCATGGCCGTCTCCTCGCACGAGTCGCGGTAGCAGTCCAGTGCATAGTCGAAATCCGCCTCGACCTTTCCGACGAGCCCCTTCGGATGCCAGGTGGTAGAAAAAGGGCTGCTCGTTGAATGGATAAGTACCGCTTCCTTGAGCAGATCCCGGATACCGTTTTCGTAGAATGCGAAGAACGGCTCGTACTCGCGATATTCGTTCACCAATGGACGTGTGTCGAGAACGATTGCTTTCATGGCACTGGCCCCGCGGCGGTGGAGGCGTGGGTCCCGTTGAGGTTTCTGATCGCGATGAGGTCGAACCGGGTCAGCAGGAAATCGAATTCGCCGCGATCGTTGAACGCGGATTGCGGCAGGTGATCCAGGATCCGCTCCAGCGCCGCGAAAAACATCTCCCTGTTGAGCTCCCGGGCGCAATCGTCATCGAGCCCCATGTGGCGCAGAACTGACTGGCTCTGGCTTTGCGGACAGGGATGCCTCATATAGCTCTGGTTGCCCGTGAGGACCTCCGTGAGCAGCACGGCAAGATAATCCGACACGTCGATCTGTCCGTCGGTGAGATAGCGGATATTCTCGAACGCCCAGCCCGATTCGTCCCGCGACAGACACTCCCTGATCCGGTGTCGGAGCACGGTGACGATACCGGCAAATGAAATGAGCGTGGTTACACGGGACGTCGCTGGGGACGACACTGAGTCCGTGCAAGGCTGATATCCGATTGCCTTACCCATCTGGCTGCTCCCGGGCTTCTTCGCGAAGCTCGTCCCTGAGCCTGTAGTACTGGACGATGCGCCAGTCAATGGATTGTTCGATGATCATGGTAGTGCGCTGGCGTCTGAGAAAATGGATGATCCACCTGTCGTGTCCGGCGAATTCCTTGACCTGACTTCTGAGGCCGCTTACAAGCAGGAGGATCTGGTCGACGATTTCGAGCTCGTGGCGCCACTCCGGGCGCAGCAGATCCAGATACAGCGAGCAGGGATCGGTGTTAAGCCGTCGGTCATCCGGATCGCCGTAGTGCCTGAGGACCTCGCGCAGGGTGCGCTCGATTACTTCGATCGCGCGTACGGGATACGGGGAAGCTGAGCAGAGGAACGGAATCTGGCTGGCGGTGACCGCAACTTCGCCCTGATCGTCGATGACGGGCGTGCCCTGCTGGACATCCTCAAGGTGCGAAACGGCGGCACGTTGCTGTTCGCCGTGCGCGTCCATGCGTTGCTGGTAATACGTTCGATCGGGCCGCATGACGGGCACGGCCTGTCCGAGCGTGTAGATGCCCTCCAGTGGAGGAATCAGGTAATCACCGAGGATTCTCTCGATGATGAAGGCGGTCGGGAGGGGATCGATCACCAGCGACCGGATGACCGGATACTCGACTCTTGCGTTCATGATGATCAAAGGCGGGTGGGGCGTCGAGGTGGTAGTGCAGGTAAAGATCGCGCCGTGTGAGTTTCAGTGTAAGCGTCTGGTCGCCATAGATATTGGGTACCTTGACGAGATGCCGGGTGAGGCGCTCCAGCGCAAAAGGCAGGGCATGCTTCAGTCTGTCGTGAAGTTCCGAATATTCGCGATAGTTGCGATGATGGTTGGCGATGACAACGCAGTAGCACTCCTCGATCTGGTGGGCGATAACCCATTCCAGCACGTCCTCCTCGACACAGCCTGTATGGGCGTGTTGTGTGATGAGTTCGGCCAGCCAGGGTGCAAGGCTGTGCCGGTAAAGGGTCACGTCCTGAATCAGGGTGGCCTGACGAAACATGGTGGCGGGTTCCCCGGGCAAAGAATGGCAACTACCTGTATTAAACAACTTCAGGCAGATGCATGTGTCGCCCTGAAAGATCGGGCTGTCTGGTGTGGTGGAAGCAAACAGGGCAGGTGATTACCTGAGCAGCAATTCACCTGCCCGCGCTGCCGGAAAAATCACTCGAACGCAATGGCGGCCGGAGGTGGCGAATGACTAGAAGAACATCTCGAAGCGGGTCGTAATGACCCGTTCGTTGTCGCGTGCGAGGACATAAACGCTGCCGAAATCATCCTCGGGCCATGGGCTCGGGCAATCGCTTGCCGCCGCACCGAGTGAGCGCATGAACATCGGTATCACCTCACGATACAGGCAGATGACGATGCTTTTTCCAGCGTACTCGTCGCCACCGATTGTTTTGCCGCGCTGCTTGACACCGGCGATGGACCAGCATAACTCCATCTCGGTGCCAGGGCTCACCCACGCGTTCAGAGGCACGCCCTCGAGGCTTTGCCACAGTGGCAGTACCGTAAGTAGCGCACGCAGGCTATGCCTGGTTGGCGTGGTCGCGAAAATGCAATCCGGCCTGCCAAAATTCCGGATCACAAATTCGGAAATCCGTTCCGCACGTCTGCGGCCAACCGGCGAGAGGCCCTGATCGCCATCGCCAGTGGATTTCTCGGCCTCGCGAAGCACGATGATTTTCCTTGGATAGTCAGACATGCTGCCTCCCTGTTCCATAGCGTGTCAGGGTACCCCAATCGCCACCGGCGTCACATCCATCGTCCTCCATCCATCGGCGTTACGGCCGACGAATTCGAGCGGCGGGCTGAAACGCGAGAAGGTCTCGCCGGTTTCGTTCATGAGGAACACATCGCCGAATACCGGCATCTCCTTGAGGAATCCAGCTTTCCAGACCTTCATGAAAGGACGTCCGCTTCGGTCGTAGAAGAACTCGATTTGCTCACCTTCGACCATCGAACATGGCACCCCCACGTGCCGGTTTTCGTTCGTAGCGCCCATCATCATCTTGGCAAACATATGGTTTCGATCCTTGTGTGAAATTGTGGAATGGAGTTCGTGCGGGTGATGTACGTGCTCCCCGGGGGCCAGCCGCGCCCCCGGGAGGATGAATCTGCGCGGCGGCGCTTACAGCACGACGCCGTTGCTGGTGCTCACGTCCGTCGTTGAGCTGATCGCATTGGGCAGAATGCGCGTGTCGCTCTGCTCCTGCATCTCCTGCAGCACCGCATTCAGGTCGGCTGCGACTCTGGGCAGGATGCCGTCCGAGATGACGTAGTGATACGGTGCCTTCAGGTTCAGTTTTTCCGGCAGCGTGCCTTCCAGATAGCCGATGTACTGCACATCGTTGCGAACGGGCAGCGTTGGGTCGTGATCGGCCTGGGTGAGCGTCGCGACGCTGATGAGATTGCCGAGATCATCGAGACACGCGCGGCCCAGATCGCTGATGAGCGTGAGCGAGGCGAGTGCCGGCCTGTAGGAGGTGACCTTCTGGTAGCGCAGCCAGTTTTCGAGATCCTTGGCGTCGAGTTCGCGGTTACGGGCCGAATAGAGCATGCACAGTGCGGCGACGACGTGCTGGATGCGGCTGTCGATGGCCGCACGCGTCATGTCCCGGCTATTTTGCAGATAGACGAGGTTCACCGGCGAGTGCCGCGTTTCCGTGGCGATGCGCTCATACGACTTCAGCGTCTTGAGCGTGTTTTGAGCGAACTTCCTCGTACTGTCATCGCCCACGCAGATCGCGAGGGTCGACGCGTCGTGCGCAAGCAGCTCCGACACGATCGAGGCTGCTATCACCGCGCCGGATCCACCTCCGCCGGTGGAGAGAACGATATTCAGATCGACCGGCTTGAACTTCTGCAGAATGTTGCCCACGCGAGCGCTGATCGGATCGAAGTTTTCGGCGCGCTCCTGCCCCGAGCCTTCGATGGTGCCTGGGCGATTGACCAGATAGAACTTCTCGGGATTGATGTCGGAGCGCAGGTTCGCCTTCGACGTGTCCATGTACACCACATCGAGCTTGGCAAACTTGTCACTCTTATTGTTGTCGCTGGCATAACTGGCGACCTTGTGGCCGATGTTCATGCCACCGCCGCCGCAGCAGAAAAGTCGAACCTCGCCGCGTGCGCGCTCGTGAATATCCATGCTTGCTTACCTCAGATAAAGTTGGAGAAGAAGGCCCGCCACTGACGTGGGGGCCTTGGGGAAATATGGCTTTCGCCATGGAATGCCGCCTGAAGCGGTATCGACTCAGTGCAGCGCGTCGCTGATGTGGCCAACCGGGACAGCGAACCTGTCCGCGGCGATGGCGTAGATTGAGTGCAGGCAGATCGCAACCGATTCCGTCTCGTTTGCATGGCGACGCCAGGCCTCGGCACGCCCACAGACGTAGCGGTGCCCCTGATTGCCGGAATCCATCAGGACGAGTACTTCGCCGTCGTACACGAAAGGCATGATGACCTTGCAGACGTTCAGCCCGATATCTTTGCCGTCGTCATCCACGCTGTGATCGGGCCAGCCCTGGCCGTTGCTGACGAAGAAGGCATATTTGCCGGCGAATTCGGGGTGCTCGCACACGTCGATGTTGAATGGTCCGATGGCCGCACGAAGGCCATCGATGTCGATGATGCTCACGTAGTTCGTACGTGCAGTGCCGTGATAGTTCATCTCAAGTCTCCGGAAACAGGGCCTTCGTCTACTCCATGCGTTCGCGCCAGTAGAAGTCCAGGCTGTTCTCATCGAGCAGCTCCCTGACGGTTTCGAGGGGAAATCCTTCCTCGACGACGAGCCGCGTGTGCCACTTGCGCTGATCGGTGTAAGGCAGTCTCACTTTCCCTACGGGATGGCCGTCGCGATCGAATACGCGGGTCGTTAGCTTGCGGCTGCCGTCGGAATTGCGAAGGCCCAGCTGGACGATCTTGTAGTTCTCCAGATAGACCTGGCGGTAGTTGATGGCTGTGTCGATGCCAACCATCTCGTCGAGTGCTCTGAAATAATCGCTATAGAGGTCAAACAGATCCGTTATCTCGGCGTTCATGGTTTCCTCATGAAAGAAATTGTTTGGAGATTCGAGCTGCTCCGGATGGGTGATATATCACCGTTCTTTTTTTAACTTGGCCGCACCGCGCGATCGCGGCGCGGGGCGGGAGCCGTTGCATGAATGCCATTTCGAAGAGCATCTTTGACGTGCGCTACAGAATTCCGCCGGAGGTGCTGCATGTGGTTTTTTTCAGGCGCGAGGAGTACTGGCGCGATACAACGGCAGGTATCGAGGACCAGATCCTGAGTCTCGTGGTGAGGCCCCGCGTGCTCATCGACTGCAACCTGCTTGGAGGCACGGAAGTGTGGGTTTTGCTGGACGGGTGCGGCCAGCGCGGGGAAACACCGTTCGACACGGTTTTCCGCATTCCCAAGAAGCGTACCAACGGGCGTAGCATCCTCACGGCGCTGAACGTGTCGTTCGCCGATCCGACGCGTATCTCGTCAGTCGGCATCGCCGCGCTTAACCAGGCCAACACGATGCTGCAGGTGGGTAACGCGGTGGTTGATGCGATGGGCATGGTGCCGATCACCTCGACCGCGCGCATCGAGCTGATCAGCGAGAACGTGGTGCACGTGCGCGACGTGCTGACCGTACCGTCAAACTCGTACCTGCGCTGCATCGTGGCGAATGACGAAAACCTGAACAACATCCAGCTACGCAGCTTCCACGCGTTCTGCAAGCTGGTGGAGTACGCGGTCAAGTCGTACATCTACAACACCTACACGGTGCAACTCGACATCGGGGAGCTCAGGGGGGGCCAGAATCTTGGCAAGATCAAGGAGGTCATCGACAGCTACGCCGACGCCGAGCAGAACTACGAGGACTACCTGAAAGAGAAGTGGGCAAAGATCGCGATCATGAACGACGGGGAGAGGTGGTTGAGAATCCTGCGCATGCAGATTGGCGGACCCCGGTGATATCGCGCCAGGGTGTCGGGACGGGCGGATACAAACCCCCGTGCATAGGAGTTGCTGGTCACGTATTCTTTATCCCTGCACTCCTGGCCCGGTGTTTTGCCAGAACGGGCTGTATGCCATCGGTACGGTCGATGGATGCCTTCGTATTGTCCGGCTTCCAGAATCGGCATGCGAACGATTCTCGCGGCCCGGAACAGCATTTCGCGAGTCGGAGGGAGGGCGATCTTGAGGGGCTGGTGAGGTTTGTGGTTCTTCGAGGAAGGCGTACTGGGGACCTTCGACAAATTTTACCGTCGCCGGAAATTCGCGCACGCCCGCGCGCGCGTTAAGCGTTATTAAGTATAGCTTTTAGCTTAATGTATTGATTCTATAGAGAGCAGATACGGAGTATCTGCTCTCTTTTCTCTAAGGATGCTTCTCGTATACGCGCGAGAAGTACCAACCATAAATTTCTCCTGACGCGAATCGTGTGACGCGGTTTGCGCGAGTTTGCGTGAAGGGAGGACTCATGGCTTCCTTGCTAAGGGCAGCACTGGAGGGCGAGCTGGGCAACCCTCCAGAGGACGAGAAGGAACTGATGGAGCTCAAGGGGCCCCTGTCGGAGGTGTTTTCCCAAGCCCTGAACCAGGTCTATGCGCGTCCCGACGTGCCACCGGCCGAACCGGGCGCAGGCGATGCCACTGCCGGTTCAAAGGATGCAGTGGCATCGCCTGGCGTCCAGGATGGCGGTGAACAGACAGGCGTGAGCGGGCAGTCGCAGGCGCTTGAATCACAGGCCAATGATGCGCTCGCGCTCGCCCAGCTGATCAGCAATGTCGAGCTTGCCGGCACAGATGCGCAGTCCGGCAGTCCGGGCACGACCGTCTATGGCGTGTCAGCTGCCGACGTGAAACCCGAGGACATCGTCGAAGTCAGCCAGGACCTGGCTGCCCGGGGCCAGCATGGCACCGGTCCCGACAACTACGTGGTGGTCATGGTCGCGACGCAGCCCTCGGTGAACGGCAGCGATAACAGCAATCCGGAGCCGCGTGTCGTCGAGCTGGGGCAGGCGCTCGAGACACTGGTGAACGCCTGGGGTGCGAGGGTCTACCCGTCGCTTGAAGCGTTCGCGAAAGACTGGCTCGCGCGCAGACACGGGTCCTGATTCCATCTTCCCCGGCTATCCCCGGCAGGTTCTCGCATGGAGCGCTCATGGCGAAAAACATCGAGGGCGTGTTCGCCGAGGCCTGTCACGACCTGGTGATCGATGCCATGTTTGCCCGCAGGATCAGCCAGTACCGGCATGCCTTTGTCTTCAAGAATGCCGACCACATCAAGTTTTTTGGCGGCAATCTCACGGGTGTGGAGGTCGTGCGCTTTACCGATGACGACCGCGACAGGTGGTTCGAGGAAATCCTGAAGGTGGAAGAGGGCGTGCTCGCCCAGGAGCTCGTCGCGCTGCCGACAGTGAACCCGACGTTCAAGGTGTCGAGCGATACGATGAACCTCTCGTGCGCGTGGTTGATGCATACGCTTTACGCGAGCCCGAAACTCAACGACACGCAGAAGCAGGCTGCGATGATGGACGTCGGGCTCGTGCTGCAGTACAAATTTCTTACCTCGCGCCTCTTCCGGCATTTCCGCTATCCGGCGGATCGCGCGACGGCCGAGGCCACGTACGCGCTGCTCTCGGGCAAGTTCGCGATCAAGCAGTACGGCACCTGGAATGCGGTACTTGAGCAGCGCACGCGCGATCTGATTTCGCCCCAGGGGCTGCACTTCAAGGCTATCTCGAAGATGGACAACGACCTTGAGGTGATCTACCTGCTCAACGATACGCAGAGCCGCATCCGCGACATGCTCAAGAACATCTACGACGTCTTTCTGCAGGTCCATCATCAGGGTATGCGGATCCAGTCGAGCTCGGCGCTGGTCGACTACGACGGCGAGGTGGTGCTCAAGGACCGTAACCGGAATCTGCTCGCCTACACGCGATACTTGCAGTCGATTGTCTCCGACCGGCATTCCTTCATCAAGGAGGAACTGCTGGAGCTGATCTGCAAGCTCATGTACACAACGCCGCCGCGGCTCTTCCGGCAGACGCTCGAGTGGATCTCGGACAACTACCGGCAGGCGCGCGCAAAGCGCGTTGGCGAACTTCTCGATGAGACGCTTATCCACAGTTTCGATTATCTCGCCGAAGAGCGCACCATGGTTCGCACTCACGTCGATCTGCCGACGCTGCTTGCGAGGTTGCGCGGCGTCTATACATCATCGCGCAGCATTGATCCTGCTCTCTTTTCGCTCAGGGAAAAGGCTGAGTGGTGTGTGAAGCAGGCGACGGGCAACCGGAACGACAGCGTGATTGCGTCGGTGCGCACCGCGGTGCTGCTCTATCTCGTGATCCGTACGATGACCATGCGGCACTACACAGGCAGCTGATGTTGGAAGCCATACAGGCATAGGGCCGGAGAATCGAAAGTCCTCCGGCCCTATGCCGTCATTCATCAGCTCGTTATCCCGTGGGGTGCACCGCGATAAGCAGATGCGATCGGCAGCGACCCCCGGACAGATTCCTCGCACTGTTTCATACTTTCAGGTACTTCGCCTTCACGAAATCTCTCGATGGCACGAAGTGCCATTGCCCGGTTTCCGGATCGAACAGCGCGACCTCATCGCACAAGGCGGGATCACATACCGTCACTTCGATGGAGCGCAGCGCGCGATTCGCTGCCTGGGCTACCCTGTCGGGGGGCCACGAAGCGACCGCACGCGCCGTCTCGCGCCAGGCAAAGAGCCCCGCACGTTCATGAATGTCATCGAGCCATTGGAGTCCAGCTTCATCCAGCTCGAACGAGTCTGGCGCTTCGCCGTGCAACACGGGAACCCGGATGTGCCTCGAAACCGACGATAACGTTCTGTCTGTTCGCAGGATGATCCTGCGATTCAACACGGGCCAGCCGATGCGGACGTCGGTCATCAGGCAGCGGCAGTCAGCGCGGTAGAACAGCGCCCGCTCCAACGAGCCGGCCAACCTGGGCGCGTACCCCGGTTCCCGGGCCCGGGCATACTGCGTCGCATCGATGACCGCGGTGACGGGATTGGTGTAACAGGCTACCGATGGCCCGTCTTCACCCGCCTCGCACGATACATCGTATTGGCCACCGGCCACGTCGCGGGCCAGCGCGAGCAGAGGAAAAAGAGAAAAGTACCGGCTAGGTTCGGGCTGCTCGTTCTTCGACGTCATCTTTGCGTTCCATCACGATCCACGCTACTGGTCCTTCGAGACGGTCGCGGCCAATGCCCTCGGGGGAGATGTTGCCAACCGCCGGGGACAGAGTCGCGCGAACGTTTAGTTTGCCCTCAATGCCAGCTCCACAATACCCCGTTGGCTGGCTGCTTGAGGGCTCGCCGACAATAACGAGAACAAATTCTCGACCGTCAATTACGAGGGAGTTTGACTCTGGAAAGGCAATTTTAGACAAGCTCGAAATAGTTTTACCAAAATTTAAACGGAACTCGAATTCTAATTGCCTTTCCCTTGCTATCAGTTATCTCAATTTTGAGTGCATTTGCCGAGATAATTTCGTGGTTACTCAATTCCACTGAAGGCGGCAACTGAGTCTCGCCATTGACGATTCGCAAACAGCAATAAATACCCGGACGACAAAAATTGTTCTAGTGACCTGCGACGTGATCGGCATACCACGCTCCGCCATATTTCCACGCATGGATGCTCCACTAGTCGCATGAGCCATCAACTATTTCGTGCTCTTTGTCGCATTTCAATATCTGATCGAGCGTGGATATTGAAGAAACAACGTTTCCATTGTCGAGGCATGTCAACTTTGTACCTCGGTTTCTCTTTTCGGAGCTCACCAAGAGTGATCGCGTCGTGATACCTTCGTCCCCTCCTTCGGTCGTCTCCGATATTTCATATCGGTAGCCCCCATTCTTGAAGCCCACAACAAAAGTTGAGAGATCGGGACGCGAGTATTCATCATAACCGAACTCACTTCGAGAATTTTGAAGATCTTTAGGAAATTCGAGATCAATTTTATTTGGTGTCCCGTATCGATACTGAATGTACCCTCGATCTTCTGCAAAATCATTCGAAGTGCATATCGATGCAATCTTCTTGCTTTCCTTTATATCGCAGTTGAATATTGTGGCCTCGTTGGACCTGCACAGACCAGCTGCATGTGCGGAACTGGTCAATGCAACCAACGCGAAAAGAATCCCATACTTTATTTGGGCAGCATTGGTCACTTGTCGCTCCCGTCATCAAATGTGTCAGTCCAGTACATATCCTCGACGAGAAATCCCGTCTCGTCCTTGTCTAGCTTCCGCGCCCGCGTGATCTCTTCGCCTGCAATCTTCAGGCTCTTCGTCTTACCTTTGCGAGTTACCTGATATTCTTTAATTTCACCCTTAGAGATCGCGACAACAGCCGCTTTTTCGTCAGCGGAAGACTCAAAGGGGATTTTTAAACCTTTTTGTCTGGCGGCATCAGTCAGGAGTTGCTTGCTTACACCACGCACATAACATGCAACCGCGAACGCAATTCCAATTCCAGAGCGAACATTATTGGTTTTACAGAATGGAAATGTGGGGTTCAGATAATTTTCAACGGCATACGCCAATTGTGCTTCCTGAAAGTCTACTACACGTGCTGCATCCACGAAACGTTGCTTCCACGTGCCAATCCAGAGATCCTGCTTCACCCCACCAACCTGTACGGATATTGGCTGGACGCGCTTCCCGCGAATTTCACGCCCAACTGGCAATTGGCCTTTTGACGCCGACTTGCTAATCTCGACACCTTCCTTGGTTTTTGAGATCGCGTGCCAGTGGTCAAGGCCAGATATATAATCAACACCGGGGACAAAAATTCCGGGGCTCGTTAGGGTGAGCAATTCTTGCCAGTTGTCACCAAAAATCTCAACGAATTTTTCATGATTCTTTTCATTACACTTCTTTAACACCCCTCCGAGGGCGCCGCCATCTTGTGTAAATTGAATAATTCCATACGACAACCCAATATGAACAATACGTGAATAACTAGTTTCAATTCCCTTGTTTCCGTCTTTTCGGCCAACAAATTCCTGGTCGGTATTTTCGGCGCCAAATGGATCTCGCCCACTTTCGCACATTGCGACAGCGGCGATAATCTTAAGACGTTCGTTCCTATCTAGAACCGCACCTTTAAATTCAACGACGTGCGGGTTCTTATTTAATTTATTTATAAGTTGTTGATGATCATTCGCATCATTTTTGTTTCTCTTGTTAGGTGCTGCCGGTGCTCCAGTAGAGGGTGGAGACTTTGGAGAGCTTTGCGGTGGCTGTCCATTCGACGATGCCGGGGCAGCTGTTGGCGTCAGTGGTACGTCGTCGCGATGCTGCACCTCGGTGTCCTCCCCGTTCTTCCGAAGCTTTTCCAGTAACTCGTCGGCAAGTGTAACGGTACAGGCGAATCCTGACTCGTAAGCGAACGGAGTACCGTAAAGATCGTTACGGTACTCGCTATTCTCAGCAGGAACGGGCCGTGTAAATGGCGGGAACGTATCTGCGTCAGTCTGAGATACTTCCGGAATTTGGAACGGGTTGTTGTTGATCATACGTTTTTCCCGCTGAGTTTTTTCAGCACTTCGATTTTCAATACGTCGGCTTCGTCACTGATGGCGAGCTGCGTAATTCCGTCGTGATCGGTCTTTCCGTTCAAGATTTCGCCGTTCTTCAAATGGACTCGAACAGGCCGATTCGGAATCGAATATCCACGTTCGTCTACGACCCAAACAGGGCGATCGAAAAGGTGTTCAATAAACTTCGGTAGTGTCGGCATCGCCGTTTGCATCGAAGCTGTGCCTTGCTTCTGGATCGTGATGGTCTTGATGAAAAGATCGAGCGGACCGCCAAGTGTTATGCTGCCGTCCTTGATCTGGATGAAAGCGCCGCCGCACTCAAGGATGATCTCCTTGGCCGCTGTCAGGTTGACCTTCCCGTTGACGCTGCCGAGGTTGACGTCCTTGGCCGCAGTGAGCGACATCGGGCCGCCCTGCGCCTGAAACTCAACAGGGCCTTTCGCTGCGAAAATCTTGATGCCTAGCTTTTGCGCAAAGAGCGATATCCTTTCGCCCACCGCCGCAGTAAAGCGCTTCATAACGCTGAAGTCAGCATTCCGGCCGGCCACGCCCGCGATGTCGTCTTTCGCCGAAAACTGGATCCCCCCGGCCGCCACGAGACCCGCCGATGCTGGCGTGCTCATGAGGAGGCCGGGCTTCTTCAGGCCGTCGAGATCGTCCTTGACCTGCTGCTGGGCGGTTGTGTCGGCAGGCTCCGCTTTCGCGCTGCTTGCCGAATTGGCAAGCGCTTTGGCGAGCTCCAGTGCGCTTTCAAGCTGGGCCATCGACTCCTGCATCTCGCGCTGGGCGCCATTGGCGGCCGGGCGATCGTACGCCGTCAGATAGAGCCCTTTGCCTGCGCGGTTTACGCCGTATCCCGATGTCCTGAGCTCATAGCCTTCACCGCGGTATTCGAGCTTCTGGTTCACCAGATAGCCCAGATTGAGCTGTGATTTGCCCGAGTGCTCCGTGCTCAGCTTGATGCCTTCCTGGCCCTCCCAGTCCTCCATGCGCAGCTTGTTGTTCTTCTGCGTACGGATCATGTTGCGCGAGAGCCAGCGACGATCGTTGGTGACAAGGTCGCGCGCCTGGCTGTGGTGGTGGAAGCCGCTGATTTCGGGCTTGTCGGGATCCCCGTTTCGGAATGAGATCTTTGCCTCGTCATTATCCAGCGCGACGAAATGCATGCCGGTCTGCAGCTTGCCTGCAAACGGCTTTGCCAGACGCAGCGGCACGCTCTCGCCACCGCGGGGCCACTCTCCGAAGTCGGCATCGAGCCGTACCACGTAGTAACCAACCGAATTCAGGTAGCCATACGTGTACTTGTCCGGGCTGCAAACGCGTGCACTGAGTGTGCCCGCGATTTTTGCCCACTTCGCCGGCTCCAGTTGGAGCCGGAAGCGCCGGTCGGCCGGGATGGCCTTGTAGCTGTTCGAATAGGCCTTGTCGCGCGCGCCGCTGTGGCTGATCTCAACGATCACTTCGCCCTTCGGCGCATCGGGCAGCGCGATGTCGGTCTCCAGCACACGGGCGCACTGCAGAGCGAAAACGGTGCTCTTGCCTTCGAAGATTACCTGGCGGGCGATGGCTGCCTCGTGACGCAGTTGCGCTTCCCACTTCGCGCCATCCTGGTCCAGATGATTGGTACCATAGACGTAGCTCTGGCCATAAGTGGTCTCGTCCTGCGGTGCGATATTGGCCTGGTCGCGAAGACGTTCCCAGGCCTGCTCAGGGTTGTAATCGGCAACGACGACGGATTGCGGCACGATCACGGAGTGCGTGCTGATGGACGTTACCGCTTCCACGCCACCCGCCTCGAGGCCGGCCGCTTCACGGTAAGGAACAATCAACCGCGGATCGTAGATGTAGTGGTCGATGTCGTCGCCAAAGACGATCTGGTCGCCGTATTCGGACTCGACGATATAGCAGTAGATGCCGGCCTTCTCCATGAGCATGTGCACATAGTCATAGTCCGTCATCTGGTGCTGGAAGCGCCACAGATGCTTCATGTACTTGCCGCGCAGCCGGAACGACATCTGGTGATCCCGGATGCCGTGGGCGCTGAGGATCTTCCTGATGATCTGCGGGGTGGTGAGGTGCTGGAAGACCTGCGTGTTCGTGACGGCCTGCAGGCGCCCGAAGTGCGATTTCAGTACGGCCCGATACCGGGTGAAGTCCTTTGTTGTCTGGATCGTCGAGAAGCGCTCGATGTAGCCCGAGAATTTTTTTGGCACACCATCGTCGGGCACGATCGTGAAGACCGCATCGCGATTCAGATAGTCCGCTCGTGAGAGCTGCATCGGATGGGTCATCTCGATGCTCACTTCATTGGGCGCCCCCATCATCTCATTGGCGTCAAATGACACGACCGACAGTGCCGACGCAGTGTCGGTGCCGGGTACTTCGAGGAAATACGCCTGCCGTCCCGATATGGATTGCAATGCGTTCAGCAAGTCCGCCATAGGCGTGTGGCTCCCTGGAATTTAAGGAAGGCACGGCCCGGAGGGTAGAACTGCAATCTGAGATGAGCCGTGACTGCGACCGCGATTGGTCCACCTGACTTTATAACGTTTGATCGTGTCAGGATCAACGGTTCGGACCCCTTTGAATTGTCATTTCTTGTCAAGACGCAACTGTCTCAAAATAAATGAGACCGGACGCTGCCTGACGACGCGATTCCTGACCTGAATCTCGTTCCACTTTCTATACGCCCTGATGGATAATCCGGGCGCGGGCCGTGACAAACTTTTGTGGAGCGGCTCGCGACCAATTGTCAACGTGAAGAAACTGACCATGAAAAAAATCTCTTTTGCGCTGCTCGCTTCGTTGTTCGTGGCAGGCGCAGCATCGGCACAAACGACGGAAAACGGCATTGTCATGACCCATGACGACAATGTCGCTGCACAGATTGTGCAACATGCGAGGGACGTCCAGGCCCAGCCGCCTGTAGTCGATCAGGACGCGCAGCCTGCTCATGAGGGTGTCCCTAGCAAGGGCGCTCACCACCATCACAAAAAGCACCCGGCGAAGCGAGCGCAGGGCCCGGCCGGCGAGTAAGTGCTCGTACGTGCACTAGCGGTATAGCGGCAGAAAAGCCCGACGCGGCTTGTCTGCCGTGACAGTCGCACTACCAGCCACCACGTTTGAGGGTGTGGATGTTGGCACCGGGCGGGGTATCGCTGAAGAATCCCAGGGGCGACGGGTTGGGGGGATCCGCCGGCGTAGCTGCGCGGCGCAGGAGCCGTCGCTCGCGCTTCTTCTCTTTGGCCTGGTTGATAAGCGTGTCCATGCTGAAGATCTCTCCTTCCTCGAGCACGATCCGTCGATCGAGTAGCCGCATCTGATGCTCGATGCGCGCGGCGACCCATTCATTGGGCTCGCGTGAGAGCTCGTCGGCCAGACGCCCGATTTCATCCTGGATCGCCTGCTGTTCGCGGCGACGCTGATGGTCGATCATGGTTTCCTGCCCTCCGGCATTCAGCGCCGAGCCGATGCGGCGATCGTCGATGCCGTAGAAGGACAGCATCTTGCCGCGGGTCAGCAGCCAGTGCGCGAGGAGCCATCCAATCACCATGTCGTCGTGCAGCCCTTCTTCGTGATCGATACGGCCGTTGCGGGTGGTCAGGTGCGCGACCTGCTGGATGAGCACCGGATCGTGGGCATTGGAGCCAGCACGTTTTGCGGCGAGCTGCAGCGAGGCCGAGTAGAGCTCACTGCGCGCATAGGTGCCGCCGCCGGAGGTCGTAAAGCCGAACGCCTTCTTGTAGCGTGTGTAGATATCCGTCGGGCGGCGCCCCATGGGCACCTGAATTTCATGATAGCGGGCCGGGAGCTCGTCGTACTCCTGGACGATGCGGTTGAAGAGCCGCCGGAACGGGTCGATGCCGTGGCCTGGCAGCATGTAGAGCAGGTAGTCGATCAGCGCCTGGCCGAGGCTGCGGTTCTCGATGACGAGTGTCGTGGTATCCCAGCGGATAAGCCACTGGGCTACCCAGCCGCAGAAGAGCAGGATGTTGGTCTCATTGTAGGTGCCGGCGGCGATCACTTCGAGGGTGTCGATGTCCAGTGCCACGAGAGAGATGTCGTCGCCGCCCGAAGCGTTGGACGGATCGAGTCCGATCACGAAGCGGCCCAGGCGCATTCTGGCCTCGATCTCGCGCTCCTGCACATACCAGCGTGTGATGTAGCCTTCCCGGCTGATCTCCATGTGTTTCGGTTCCTGCCGGCTTCTCACGATCAGCTCGAGGATCTCGCGCCGCAGGGGATGCGTTTGCGTGCCGGAGGTCCACATGTTGAAGAAGTCGCGGTTCGCATCATCGCCGGTTACGGCGGCCTCCTCGATCTTCTCGCGCAACCATCCGTCCGTCTTGCCGAGCTGTCGGTGATTGAACGTGATATTGACACGGTACACGCTGCGCCGGCTGCCGTCCGGGGTCTTTTCCCCATGCGAGGACTTTCGCACCAGACGCTCGAGCTCTTCGGCGTTTTCCGCGTCGTAGAATTTCTCCGTCCATGGTGCGGCGCTGCCCTGCATCCGGTAGATGAAGGCGCCATCACGGTCGTCGATCTTGCCCGCGGTGTTGGTGAAGATCACGCCATAGGGCGAGCCGTTCGCACGCGCGGCGTCGACCGCCGCGTTGCGCGCGGCAAGCGCCGAGGGAACGGCAATGCTCACGTTCGGCTGGAACGGCCCCTCGTCGATCTGTATCACGGGGGTGGTAAGGCCGCGCCCGACCTTGTAGGCACCCTTTTCGGAACCCTGGGGCACGTGCGTCTTGTACTTGTTCCCAAGGCGGTTGATCGTGATCTCTTCGCCGTTGTGGGTGTCCTGGCGGGTGCGCTGCTGGAGGTAGGGAGGGAGTTCGTCGATGATCTTCTTGACGCGGTCGACGTTCGTGCGGCGCAGGACCTCGTCCTTGGTGAGCAGGTTGAGCTCGGTGTTCACGCAGATGAAATTCAGCAGCAGAACCATGAGCGAGTCGACCGCCACAGACTTGCCGGTCTGCCGGATCATCATCAGGAAGATCATCAGGTGATTGAAGAAACACCAGATGAGCGCGATGTTGCCGCGGTTGGCCTGGAAGGGGACTGCCTCGTTGGTGCCGCTCACCGGGATACGGCATACCTCGCGGAAGAAATAGAAGGGGTTTGACTTGCACTCGAGCGCGATTGCAGCCATCTGTTCGAGCGTGAGATCGGCGGAGAAGGGATCCACGCCCTGAAGATCCGGGTTGATGAGGGCGAGGAGAAACGCATTGTTGTGCACCGACATCCGGCGGTAGATCGTCGCAAGCCTCAGAAAGCTCTGGTTGGAAGTGTCGGTGTCGATGATCGCCTGCGGATACTGTCTGAAGTCGTCGAGGAAGAGGATCATCTGGTCGCCTCCGCTTGAGGCTTGCCTCCCTCGCAGGGGAGGGGGCCGCATGCCGGCTCTGTGTCCGCTACGTACCTGGATAGCGCACCGGCAGGCCGCAGATGCTCAGCTGCAGGTCGTTTGTCGTCGTGCGCATGTAGAAGGTCACATAGAGCGTGCTGTCGTCGGGAATCGTCACGCCTGTGCTGAAGGTCGACGCCCATTGCGAAATCGGGCACACGATCGGAGCACTGCCATCTGGCATCTGGATGGCGAAATGCGTCGGCACGGGCAGTTGCGCCTCGGTGGCCGGGTCGGTGAGAGGCAGCGTGTTGTAGTAGAGGGCCTGCAGCCAGTCAGCCTGCTTCCGGTAGCCGCTCGCGATATTGATGGTGTACTGGTTGGCCTGAACTTCATTAACGGCCGCGACGTTGCCGGGACCGTAAGGGGGCATCTGCCCGGGTTCGAACTGGATCTGCCACGGGGAATCCTGCATACCGGGCCCGAGCAGGGTGATGGCCACGGTTGCGCTGAACAGATAGTTCGTAAAGCTGGGATCCACCTTGTTCAACTGTACCTGCGCGTTGATGTCCTGCTGGACACCATATTGCAGCGGCTGGAATGGCGGGAACGCCGGCGAGAACTGCACCAGGCTCGTGACGTTCCACCACGTGCTGCGATCGAGGTTGTACAGGAACCAGTCGAGCCGGTAACCCGTGATGCTGTCACGCCACACGGGAAACGCGAGAAGCTTCAGCGCGTAGGCGCCGGCCGAATTGATGGACGTCATGCGGTAGGCCCGCGTGATGAAGCCGACCTGATCGACCGAGTTCGCATTGAAGACCGCTTCGTCGGGTGAAAGGTTGTACTTGAGCACCACGTCAAACGACTGCCCGACGATCGTCGAGACGAAGGCGTTGAAGCCGAGTATCTGGAATTTTGTGTTGTCGACTGGCAGCATGGCGCTCGTGCCGTCGCTGTACCGCACGATGCCCATCAGGTTCAGGTTCGCGAGGATCACGTTAATGGGGAACTGGATGAGCGTCGGGTCTGAGCTCGACAGGAAGGGTGTCCTGAGCTCGATGCCGACGACATACTTCACGCCGGAGTCGGCCAGGCGGATGCAGCCGGTATTCTGGATCAGCAACTGGCGGATGGAGACGACCGCGCCTGTCGATGAATAGGCGACGGCGGTCACCGGCGTGGCGTCGGCCAGACGCACGTTCGTATAGCAAACCGGCACACCTGAAACGGTGCCGGTCGAACCATCGGGAAACTGGACTGTGACGGGCGCGAGTGTGATGGCCTGGGAGACGAGCGTGCCGGACTGATCGTAGTAGCCGCTGACGCAGTTTTCGTTGGTCGTGAAATCCGACCCCGTGAACAGCTTGACCGAAGCCACATCGGGCCCCGGGTACCAGAGTCGGCCATCGACGGCCAGAATGAAGGGAATGACGCTGGTGTCCAGATACACACGAAAGGTGTCGGCAAGTGTGCCCGGGCCTACACCCTGCAGCAGGTCTCCTTCGGTCATGGCCGCGTTGGGCGTGGTGGTGAGCGGCACCAGTGTCGGTACATACGTGATGGGGTCGATGAGCGTCACGCGCCACCACTGGTTGATGGTGTAGTCACAGACGTAGTCGTTGACCTTCGGGATGTACTTGTTAGTGCCCGCGGCGCCGAGCCAGAGATTCTGGTATGCCCATATCTCCCACAGACTGTTGTCAGGACCCCTGATCGGGACGCCGCCGTCGGTGCCGACCGGCAGCTCGACGGCACCGGATAAGATGTCGGCCATGAAAATCTCCGCTGTGCTTCAACTGCTGGTTGCGCTGGTGATCGCGTTGCTACCCGTGAGGTCGGCGATGGAGACGTAGTTGTTCAGCAGCACCTGGTTTCCAAGGTAGATCCGGATCGCGTTATTCACGAAGTTGTACGCATAGATCTCGAGCGCAATGGTCACCGTGAGGTTGTGCGGCCGGATCGTCACGAACCGCGGATCCTGTGTATTGGCTGGCTGGGTCGGGTCGAACGCCAGCAGGTACTCATAGGGTTGACAGACCTCGCGCACGAAGTCGTCGTTGTAGAACGACTGGAGGGGCGTCTCGTCGATGATGCCGAGCACGAGGTCGTAGATGATCTTGCAGCAGAAGGGGCTGAACAGCGGATAGAGTGCTTCGATGACATCGGGGCCACTTGCTACGCCAGGTGCAGGCAGTGGATAGTAGAGGGTCATGTAGTCCTCGACCGCGCGGTCGACGGCAAGGGCGCGGTCGAAGTAGGTCCAGGTGTCCTCGTTCGTGACGCCGAGCATCGGCACGATCACCTTCTGGACCTGATAGGGCAGGCCATTGATCGGCAGCGGCGAGAGAATGTTGGCGTCATCCTCGGCGAACTTCAGGTTCGACTTCGGAAATACACCGCCACCGACCACGATGCGCGTGACATCGTCGTCGCGGATGTTGTAGCGGTTATTGTTCGACAGAAGCCCATACTGCACCCAGCCGACATCGCGATGCAGCGGAATTGACAGATCACTATTGCAGAAGCCCGTCCAGCGTAGTGTGATCTGTTGCTGTCTGTCTTGCGGAAAGGAGAGGGCCGAGACGTTGTTAATCATGATCACCGGAAACCGCATCACATAGTCCAGGTCCTGGATCATCGAGCGGCCGTTCACGAACACGTCGAGCTGGCCCATCGGGATCTGCATCGAGAAGAGCTGGAGCACGTAGTCAAGAATGCCCTGCTGCTGGATCGTGATCGGCAGGATGCCTTCCTGCGGCTGGATGTAGAGCGTGTACGCGAGCATCGTCCGGTTGCTTCTCACGCAAGTGTAAGTCTTCGTGGTGTCGATTAGCCAGGTAAGAATGCCGTCCTGGATCGCATACTGGCTGCTGCCGGTCACATCGGTCCAGTTCAGGAGCGGCTTGCCAGTCACCGACGCGATGTCGCACGTGTACATCCGGTAGTCGAGCCGCGGGTCGATCACCTGCGACGCCTGTCCGTAGGTGTCGTCGGGCAGCTGGCTGGCCGCACCGTAGATCACCTCGACGAGTGCACAGTCGCTGTTCTGGCAGACATACACGCCACCGCTTGCATGCGGGTAATACCCAAGCAGGGTGCCGTCTTCGTTGTATTCCCACGCCGTGACGTTGCTCTGCAGGTTGTAGGGCAGGCTGACGATCAGCTGGCCCGATTCCAGTACCGGAATGAGAGGGCTCATGCCAACCAGCCGGCTCGTCGCGTTGTACCCGTACGCTTCCTCGACCGTCCGGCGATCAAACATGCTGTTACCGCTTCTGTCACTGCATGCGCGCATGATCCGGGTATAGGGCGCGGCTTCCAGTGTGGCTGCCTGCCAGTTTTCGAGCGTCGCATCGACGCCCGCCATCGCGCTGACAATCTGGTCGTCATCGAGCTTGTAGAGCTCGAAGATGCGGTTGTTCTCATGGATGAGTGGCCGCTCGAGTCCGGCCTTGCGAATGTGGAGGCGGATCGTGACGTTCGACTCCGAGTTCCAGTTTCCGCGTGCAGACAGATAGCCTGCGACATAGGCCGTGGGCAACGCGTAGTCGCGGTGCGTGACGTTGCGGATCGCATCTGTCTCGTTGTGGTGGTAGAAGACGCCCTGTGTGAGCCCACTGGGCAGCGTGTAGATGACCCACACGTCGATGTCGTCCTCGTAGTCGATGGTGTGGCGTCCGCGTCCGTTGTAGTGAAGCAGGTACTTGTACTTGCTGTCGAGCGTACTGTTGAACACCGGCAATCCGGTGAGTGCGAAATCCGCGACGCGATAGACCGAGCTGTCATAGACGTACTCGATCACGTCACCAGGCTGCGCGGTAACCACGTTGATCGTGTCGACCTTGAACCCATTCACGAAGCAGTACACGGTGCCTGGCTGCGCCCTGAGTGCCGTCACGGTATTCTGGACGGGCAGGATATCGGTCTTGATCCTGGGGACGATGCCGCCGGTCTGGATGTAGTTTTGTGTCGCGCCGGCGGTAGCGCGTGGGCTCTGGAAAAAGGCATTGCTGTAGAGCCGCAGGCACAGGGGTTCGTGATCCAGGTTGATGTCGATGGTGGACTGCAACTGCACCGCGACGACCAGATTGTTGTCACGGGTGATCATGAAGTACGACTGGAAGCGTGCGAGCTGGATGCCGGAGTTGACGTACAGATCCACGATCAGGTTCAGCCGGTTCATGGCGACAGCAAACGGCGTCCATGTTCGGGCCCACGACAGCAGGCCCAGCAGGAATGGACTGATCTGTCCGATCTGGTAGATGTGATACGCGGTGTTGCTGACCGGCAGGCGGTACTGGGACCAGTCGATCTGCACGCTATTGACGACCCCGCCATCGGGGGTGAGCCGCGCAGGCTGGAGTATGGCCTGCCGGTCCTGGGTGGGAGCACACCAGACATTGCGCAAAGCGTTATCGACGAGATAGTCGTACATGCTCGTATCCCGGACAAAGAGCGTCGCGAAGGGCGACAGAAACGAAGCCTGGGCAAGGGGGCGGCGCTTAGCGCGAACCGCGATCGGCCAGTTGTGCAAGATTGAGCACGGCGCGCAGGAAGAGCTGGTTGGGTTCCTTGTGGGCCTGACGCTCGACCATGCGCGCGAGGCCTGAATTCCGGTAGGTCCGTTCGATGTGCGCGGCGGCAAGGAGGGCCAGCCAGGTGGGCGGATGTTCAAGCGCCACGGCCAGCATTTCGGCGGCGTTGATGCCGAACCACGTGCCCTTGACGATGCTGATCAGGATGCCGGGGTTGAGCTCACGCAGTCTCACGCTACCGGTGGCATCTGCGGCAGCCCCGCACAGGCCGATGATCCCTGGCCCCTCGTGCTGCCGCTTCTCGAGCAGCGTCATGACTTCCTCAGCCGGACAGCGCAAGCCACGCGACACCTGCATCGCCATCTTTATGCGTTGGGGCGTATCGATGTTCCCATCGTCGGAAAAGAGCGAAAGGTAGTGAATGGCCGAGAGGATGGCCATGTTCAACTGCTCGCGGGGATCGAGCGCGAAGCGTCTTGCCAGGTTCTCGCTGATCCAGCCTGCGAAGAGGCTCATCGCCACCGGAGAGACATCACGCAGCAGCGCCGGATCGTCATTGACCCAGATGTCGTTCAGTTGCGCGCGGCGCCGTTGCAGGCCGTATTCGATCTCGTTGCGGACAAGAAATTGCCCCTTGATCCTGTCGAAGGCGCCGAACGGGCGGGCATCGAACACGATGGTCCCGCGCCAATCGTGTCCATGTGTTTGTTCGCGTTCTTTTTCGTGCGTAATCAGCCACGGGTGGGCAAACTCGGGCACCGCGTCCGCGAGCGGCTGTCCTCCGTGCACCTCCAGTATCGTGGCCGCCTCGTTGGAAGGTGCAAGCGCTCCCGCGAGCAGCGCCGCCTTCAGTCCTGAGTCCAGCCTGTCCAGTACGTAGCCACTGCACTGCGTGGTGTCGTACGCCGTCGCATAGCGTTTCATTCTCCACGCCCTCGTCCAGAAGAAACGGCCCGCCCTGTGACCCGCGATGCCGTATCGCGTGAATTACTGAGGATTACGAAGCGCACAAATTTATATGATGCGCCGCATCGCTTTCCAGCCATAGCATTTCATTTCAGGATCACAACCATGACAACAGCCATGATTGTCAATGGCGCTCCGATGACCATCTTCCAGCGTACCGATGATCTCAGTACGCAGCAGGTGACCCCGGCCCCGGAGCAGATTCCCCAGCACCTCCCTTACATCTATCTGTACACGCAGATGGGCCCGACAACCGAGGAAGTCGTGTCGGGTGTCGATCTGACCAACCTGTATGGCGCCGATTCATTCGATCTGCGCAAACCGTGGGCCAATCACGCGACAGTGCTTGCCAATGCAGTAAATGCCCAGGGCAACGCGATCATGGTGAGGCGCCTGCAACCGGGAGACGCGAATCCGCCCGCGTCGTTGCGTCTGTGCCTGGATGTGCTCCCGGCACAAATCCAGCAGTACCAGCGCAATACCGACGGCTCATTCATGACGGGTGAGAGCGGTGCGCCTGTTCCGGTTACGGGCGCGGGCTCAACGCTTGCGGGCTATATCGCGAAATGGGTTGTGTCGACGGTGACGTACAGCCCCGACGGGTCAAGCGACTATGGCGAGGCACAGATTCTGGCTGGTGATCAATCCTCGGGTTCAGATACGTCGCAGCGCTATCCGGTGATGGACCTGCTGGTGCCAAGCTTTGGCGCGTATGGCAACAACGATGGCTTGCGCCTGTGGGCGCCGACGGTGAATTCCTCAACGCCGGCCAATTCGAACTTCATCGAGGACGATCTCGTCTATCCGTTTCGTGTCTCGTGCGTTACACGCGCCTCGGCTTCGAGCACGGGTACGCTCACGCGCATGATCAACGGCTCGACGTATCTCGACGTCACGTTCAAGCCCAACGCGATCGATACGGCCCTTGATGCGCAGATATCCATCCAGGACATCTTCCTGAATGCCTGGCAGGACCTGAACAATCCGGCGGGCACGGCTGACGTCTACGGCCTGTTCGGCAGCCTGCACGTCTACGACGACAATCTCGCCACGCTCATCGGGATGTTCTACGCGGCGGAGGCCGCGGCCATCAATTCGTTTTCTGACTTTACCGGTGCGCATGGCGAGCAGTGGCTTTTCAACTTCGTCAGCGGCGTCTCGTCGAAGGGAGCGCCCTATTCGACTTTCCAGCTCAACACGTCGGACCCGGATGCGGCGTATCTGGGGCAGGCGAGCACGCTGTGGGCATCGGGCGGCAGCGACGGCACGATGGACGATGCAAGCTTTGCGGCGCTCGTGGCAGAGGATGCCGCGCGCTTTGCGGACGCGGCTGATCCGATCCAGGAAATGGTGATGTATCCGTATTCCCACTTCTGGGACTCGGGTTTTCCGATCGACACCAAGAAGGCGCTGGCGCAGTTCATCTCGCAACGGCCGGACACGTTCATCACGCTGTCGACCTATTCGACGCTCTCGCCGCCGCTTACTGCCTCCGAGGAATCGTCCATGGCGGTGGCGCTCAAGGCGTTCCTGCAGCAGTACCCCGAGTCGGACTACTTTGGCACGCCCTGCGCACGGGGCATGGTGGTGCCAGGCTCGGGCTCGCTCACGGGCTCGCTCTACACCGGCCAGCTGCCACTCACCATCGAGCTTGCGTCGAAGGCTGCGGCCTACATGGGCGCGAGCAGCGGCAAGTGGAAGTCTGGCTACGCCTTCGACATGCAGCCGGGCTCGCAGATCAACCTCTTCTCGAACATCAACGTGACCTTCTGGAGTGCGACCGCGCGCAACCAGGACTGGGCCAACGGCATGGTGGGAGTCGAAGCCTGCGCGCGCCGTCAGGCGTATTTCCCTGCGCTCAAGACGATCTACGACAACGACACGTCGGTGCTCAACAGCTTCTTCACGGTCAGTGCCATCTGCACGCTCGAGAAGATCGGCGACCTCGCACGCCGTCAGTTCAGCGGAGTGTCATCGATGACCAACGCGCAGCTCATCAAGAACGTGAACAACTTCATCACGACGCGCGTGGCGAACATCTTCGATAACCGCTTCACGATCACGCCGACCACGACGATCACCGGCATGGACGCGCAGCGCAACTACAGCTGGACCTCGATCCTGCAGATCGCGGCCGCCGGCATGAAGACGGTTGCCACCATCGTGATCCAGTCCGTGCGGCTGGACCAGTCATCGACAGCGACGACCTGAGCGCAAGCCAGTTCGCCCCGTTGGGGAAGCGTCTGCAACGGTAAGCAATGCTGAGCAAAGGGAGATACGGTCATGGGGCGCGTCGCAAATGCGATTCTGCAAAACCAGTTCGGTTTCGCGCAAGGTCATAACAACCCGATGCTTGATCCCCGCTTTGGTGGTCAGATGGGGTTCGTTCCGAACTACGTTCAGTGGGTCAGCAACCAGCAGTACGTCCGGCGCAACCTGATCTGCATTCTGGTCGAGGCTCCGCTGGGTTTCAGCTACCTGCCAAATCCGGACGTATGGATCGGCACCCTGCGCGCGCTCGTGGAGCTGCACGCGCTGCGTATCACAGGCCTGAACGCACACCTGACGGTGGAGATGGCGGAGACGCCAGTCGGTGGCGGCGGGAACATGCAGCAGGACTTCACGGATGTCAAACGCGAGCGTTCGCAGCCTCAGTTCAGCTGGAACGAGAAATACGGCATGCCGGTGTCGATGTTTCATCAGGGGTGGATCACGAATCTCATGATGGACCCTGACACCAAGTTTGCGAATATTGCCACGCTCTCTGGCATCACGGGCATGAGTCCGCCACCGGACATGCTCGCTGACATGTACTCGGCGACGATGCTGTTCATGGAGCCTGACCCGACACATACGCGGGTGGTGAAGTCGTGGCTCGTGACCAACATGTACCCGACGGGCACCGGTGACATCCTGGGCTCGCGCGATCAGGCCAGTGCGCTCGAGAACCTGACAGTCGACATTACCTACTCGGGCATCGCGCAATGGAGTCTGGGGGTGGATGCGTTCGCACAGCAGGTGCTCAGCTCGATCAGCATCGTGAACGCCAATCCCTACACGCAGAACGCGTTCATCAACGCGATCAACCCGGATGTGGCTGCCACGACGACCGGCTACCAGAACGAGATCGCGCAGATCGCGGCGAATCAGGTTAGCCCGACCTCGGTGCTGCCCACAGGACAGGATGTGACGGCCGCGCTCGCGGCCGCGGCGCTCGCCGCGGTCAATACGCCGCCAAGCAGCGCAGTGACGTCCTGATTGCGGTGGTTGGGGTTAAGAAAAAAAGAAAGGTGATCAGTGCCCTCCCCAATGGGGAGGGCACTATGCCGTCTGGAAAATGATCTGTAAACGATGTGCCTGTCGTGCTTCCCGCCTGGCGTCAGTCCCAGTCGTACAACGGAAGCCCGTCGACGACGTCTCCGGCCGCGTCGATGCAAACCCACTCGTGGCCGTGCCTGCGGGCCCAGGCAAAGATATCACCCAGTTCCGCGGGTTGGCCTTCCCCATCTTCGGACTGGACGTAAATGAAAACGCCTTCGTCATACGGTGCGGCAATGGTCCATGGGTTGCGGTCGCCTTCGTCCTGCAGAAGCCGGTCGGTTGCCCGGGTGATGTGGCAGGTCGCGATGACCGGCATGGTGATGGTTTTCATGCGGTGTCTTTCAATGAGGTACATTAAATTTTGATGCGCCCTTGTAACCGGCAGAATGCAGGGTCGGATGTCATGCGTCGCCCGCTGCCATGGACCTCAGATACGCACCTAGCTGCGCCCGCTGATAGCCAATGCTGCCCGTCGTCTCGACCGTCGTTGCGGTGGCCGGGATCAGGCCGAGATGGACACGGCGCTGGATAGCCGCCCGCATTACGCGCCGGTAGGCTGCTCCACCGGCTAACAGTATTGAGCCCGGATCTGAGGGCCACTGGACCGTGTCGAAGGCGGGCAGGTTTGCGAGCATTTCGCTGGCACGTGCCTCCGTCATCCGCTGTTCATAGGGCCCAATAAGCTGGTCTGGCAGGACGAAGCCGTGCCTTGCCGACAGGATGAGAATGGGCGGTGGCCGTGCAGGCATGTTCGCACGCAATGTCGAATACATCACGCCCTGGTAGAGATCAACTGCGGGTGCAGCGACCACGCCCTTGGTTGCGGAACACGCCATGATGACGAGGTGGGATGGCATAGGCCCTTGTGAAGGATCGGAAAGCCGGCCAGGGCTGCTTCGCGGTGCGTTGTGATCAGGTGGATGAGGGCGTGCGGTCATCCCTGGCGAGCGAGCCGTGAGCGTATGGACCACAGAGCGCGCAGACGGTATTGCGTACGAGCGCGTCAGGATCGAAATCGGGCTCTTGGCCGCACATCGTTGCAGCGCGAACCGCATAGCGCGCAGCGGCCACGACAGCATCACGGTATTGCGGTCCCAGTACCGGCTCGCGTAACTCGTCAGGCTCGTGGCCAGGCCTGTTCGCGGAGTAGGTGTGTGGCGCGTAAAGCCAGTGGTCCTTTGGTAGCGGAAGACTCACGATTGCGCAGGCGCTGCCGTCGGGCAGCTTCACAACACCTGCAGCTTCGGGGGCCACGGGCTGGTGTGCCTGCAGTGACGATTCAAGTTGCGCGATTGCCGCGTGAAACTGGTCGACGGACATGACGGCGTGTGAGCCGCGGCCGTCCGCCGGCACGATGAAGGTGCTGTGCGCGAGGAAGAGTTGATCCACCTCTTTCCTGTCGAGCATGGACATGGCATGTTTCCTGTTTGGATGGGTGCAGAAGGGAAGTCGCGGCCTTGTGTCGCCGCGAGGCTAATGAGATATCCGGCTCGTCAACCATGCGCTGATGGGCCTGCTTGCTGGCCAGAGCGCGATGAGAACAATCACGATCACAAGCTGGTTGATAGCTGGGCCGTGACGGTACCTGGCGTAGAGACGGGCGTCGGAGAGAAGGGGGATGCGATTCAGACGTACGGTGCCGATCAGGCACCACAGAAGAATGGCGAGAACGGTGAGGATGTTTTGTGTCATGCCTACTCCCATGCCAGCAAGGCATGGCGGCGCACTGTCAACGAGCATGATCAGTCAGTGAGTGCCCAACGAATTGCTTCAGACACGTACGCGTTATCCGCATCGATGCCTTCGTGCTGGAAGGCCGCGGCCATCGCCTCATAGCTTCGCGCAGGAACGTTTGGCATCTGCAGTTCCGTGAACCCGACACCATTGCCGGAATACTGAAGCCGATCGAAGCTTCCTTGCGAGTCTCGCTGAAACCATGCGACGGATGTGGGGAAAAGTGGCCGGGACGGGAGCCTGCAGGCGGCCTCGATGTACTCCTGAGCGGCGTTCGAGACCGATACCCCAACCTGCGCCGGACTATCCGACACGAGGCCCACCCAGCGCTGCGTATTGGCCTTGCGTATCAGGACGACGCGCACGGCGCGCTTTAGACGGGGACCGCCATCGAGGCGGCAATGCGTCTGCATGGGCGCATGCACATCCTTCTTGAAAAACTCCCCTGTGACGACGACTGGCATTGTTGACTCCGGTGAAAATTGACGAGATCCGGCTATGAGAGTCGGAAAGAAGAAGGGCAAAAAGAAAGGCGGGATGGGAAAGCCCATCCCGCCAGACTCGTGTAGCGATCCCTCGTGTAGCGATCTATTCCGCGAACAGCTTCTTTGCCTGCTTCGCAAACCGCTCCTTGACGGCGTTGTAGTCGTCCGCATTGCCGCCCTTGATTACGTACTTGCCGGTGAGCGCGCCGTAGGTCGTTTCGCTGCCGACCTTGCCATCCTCGCCGGTCGCAGCCCGCTTGACCGATCGGGCATACTGCGCCGAAAAACGCGCACCATCGCCTGCGTTGATCTGCATTGACGTGCGATCGATATCCTTGTGCTTCTTCAGCGCGCTTTCGGAGACTTCTCCGAAGGCTTCGAGGCTTGCAAGAAAGAAGGTGCGATTGTGCTCGTGGAGACGATTGACGGTCTCGATGGTGATGCCGTCTGGCAGGTGCTTTTCGTAGAGGTCGTCGGGCACCTCGGTCCTGCCCTTTTCGTTGACCTTCAGATCCTTCCTGATCGCGGCGGATGTCGCATGCTTGTCAGGGCTCAGTGTGGTTGTGCTCATTGCTGGATTTCCTGGTAATGAAGAGATGGGCTGGCCGGGATTCGGTCCGGGCCTGAGGCGGTGAACATGGGGCGCCGTGATAGTGGTCCGGTTAGCCTCCCTTGCGATAGCGTGACGTTGCGGATTGCCCGCGGGCGCCAGCGCCATTCCGTGGACGCGGGTTCGTGTGCCAGCGCCGAGGTTCAGTGCGTGCTAGACCGGTGTTGCGGCGATTAGCCGGGGTCTGAACGGCGACAGGCTCGCGCACGGGTTCCTGCAGCGCCTGCGCGGATCCTTCGATGAAAGGCGATCCGATTCTGGCGCGCTTGAGCGCAGGGCTTGAAATGATGCGGCCGCGCACGTGCCGGGTCCCGTCTTTGAGCGGCGCCTGGACATATGACTGACCCAGCAGGACGGTGAATTTGCCCTCCTGCCTGAAGAACGTGACCTCCTCGCCCGCACCATCCATTGCACCGGAAAAGAACTGCACCTGAAACGGACCTTCCCCGACTCCCGGCGGATTGAGGTCCGCCGTGCTGATTTCAACCAGCGGTGCGCGCGGCAGTTGTGCCTTGAGGGCCTCGAGCCGGTATTCCTGTGCCTTGAAAATGAATACGGGTTCAACGTGTTCGGTTACGGTGACGGTGTCCATACGTGTTCCAGTTGAAGGAAAGAATTCACTGCATAGGAAATTTCGGCGCGGTAAGAATTTTCCATGCCAGATTTCCACTTGCGGCTCAGTGCAGTGATATAGGGTTCAAACTGGATTGAATCGGGGTGGAGCGAACGGTGGACGGCATAGGGGCCGGCTGCGCCAGCCCCATTTAATTCAGTATAGTTACCATCCGAGCCACGGCGGGGTGACGGTTTCGGTGAGCCATCCAAGCGACTGATAGAGATCGTCCAGGGTCAGCTGGGCTGATTCCATGCCGATATTCGTGGCGTTTGCCGCAGCGACTGCGCGATCCAGCTGCGGCCTGGAAAACATTGCCTCGTCAATTTCCTCGAGCGCGGGCGAATTGAATTTACTCGCGATGAAAAGCCCCGGCTCGTTGACGTAGTCCCACGTCACCACGTTCCTGAGCTCGCGCCGCACGGTGCGCCCGACTGGCACGTCAAGCGTGAAGGAGCGTATCGAGAAGCACACGTTCTCCTTCGGGTTGTCGAGCGAGTTTTTCAGATGGGCGCCCTGGGGGCCGGAAGGTTTGACCTGTCCGAGGATCGCGATGATGTTGCGACCTTCGGGGTCCTTGTAGTTTTCGAAATCGAGCGTGACTTCGGCAATATGATGCGAAACGTTGTTGACGTCGATATCGAGAATGCGCCGGGCGTAATCTTCGATGTTCTGGCCAGGCAAACGTCGCGGATGACCATATTCGCCGCGCAGGTTGCCGGAATGCACGCGCCGCATGAACTGGCTGGAACCCTCGAAAAACTCCCTGGCCGGCTCGTAGGGGTAGTACTGGTTGACCGAGTTGAACATGTTCAACCCGCCGAGGACCACGGGATAGTAGCCGTTGGCGTCGGGCTTGAGGGTGCCCGATTTGTTCATGCCGTTCAGTGCCGTGAGGCCAAAGCGCACATAGTTGGTCATGACCGGGCCTCGCGCGATGTTCAGGACATAGAATTTGGGAGGTGGGCCTGCCGGTTAGCCTGGGAGATGGCATGACATCTGAAACCGCTGCGCACGATCAGATATCCGTGCAAGGTTCGACATTCTTCTATTACATCGGGATAGCCAGTCCGATATGCTGCGGGCCATATGGCGTTAGCTGACATGCTTCACGTGCGAGCGCCATGAAAAAAGGCCCGGCGATGTGGGATCGCTGGGCCTCTTGGTCTTCCGCGATTGCGGATGCTTAAGCGGGGGTCATCCGCTGGTGTAGCCTAGGGATAGGGTAGAGCCATGCCGGACTCTCGATGAGGGTTCGATTCCCTTCACCCGCTTTATCGCTCAGCCGGTTGAAGATACGGATGTACTGCTGATGTGCTAAAGACTCGCCGCCACCTGCTTCACCCGTTGATCCGGTTTGCGCGTCGACCTGATCCTGCTGGCCGCCACGATCCCGGCCACCACGCAAAGTGCGATGAAGTACCACCCGTAGGTGTAGTCCTTGTGGCCCAGTGCATCGACCATCACCAGCGCGGCAAAGATTTTCGCCGAGAATGCGGCAACGAAATAGCCGGCGCCGTTCACAAAGCCCATCGCCTTTCCGTAGACCTCAGGCGTGAAAATCTCCGCCGGCAGCGCGAGGAACGGCCCCCATGCCATGTTGCCGAAGAAGCCCATGCCACACAGCGCCACCGCAAGCAGCATGTGATTCGCGTGCTGCAGCGTGCCGAGCAGAACGACAAACGGTGCGAGACCGATGAAGCACACGAGGATCATGATCTTCCGGTTGCCCCTGAAGACCTTGTCCGACAGCCAGGACGACACGAAGCTGCCGATCGCGCCCGCCGCAAAATACAGGCTGCTCCACCAGCCCATCGTCTGCAGCTTGAAGCCGAAGGTGTCGGAAAGATAAAGCGGAATCCAGACCAGTGCACCATATAGCGTGATCTGCATCACGATATCGACAAAGATGACGGCGACGTAGGTAGGATTCTTGAACAAATCGAGGAAGCGGACACTACTTGCCTTCAGGATCGTCTTTTGCGCTGACGCATATTCCCCACGCCGGATCGTGCCCGCCTCGAGCTCGTCACGGTACGCGTATTCGAGGTCGGCCTCGGTTGCATGACGATACTGCTCTGGCCGATCGTACACGAACAGGATGATCATCAGCAGGGGGACGACACCAAGCGCACCGGTGACGAAGAAAACGATACGCCAGCTGTTCGCATGTGCGGCAAACTGTGTCGCGAGCACACTCGCCCATGCCGGCGTCAGGATCCACGCCCAGGCCAGCACCGATTGCGCGCGGGCCCGCCCTTCCTTGTTGAACCAGCGCATCAGCACGCGAGCCGACGGCACGTACTCCGTGCCGACCAGTACGCCGAATAACGCCATCCGCCACAGATATTCATCGCGCGTCTGGATCAGCCCCATGAACATGGTCATCACCGACCACGCCACCACCGAAAAAATCAGCATCTTCTTTGCGCCGAAGCGGTCAGTCAGCAGCCCTGACACGTACTGCGCCGGTCCGTAGAACAGCAGCATCAGGAATGCGCCGGTTCCGATGTCAGCCGTGGTGAGGCCGATGTCGTGCGCGATCGCCGGGTTCAGGACGCTGCTTTTCACGCGATCGAGATACTGGATGCTGTACGCAATAAACAGTACTACCGCAATGATCCATCGATAGCCCACACGTAATCTCATACCTGTCTCCTGTAGGTGGTGAAGCCTTGTATCTGGCTAATATGTTAGTACCATGTTGACAGAGTATCGCCACCATATCTAAAGTGTCAACCATGGATTGTGATGGAGGAGAGATGAGCGAGTTCATGGGTATGGCGGTCGTCGACGACCGCGTGAGGGAGACAATTGACGCCGACCTGTTTGTCGCGGGCGGTGGCGCCGCCGGGCTTGCGGCCGCAGTTACCGCCGCGAAAAACGGCTTGCGCGTTGTGCTCGCAGAGCGCTACGGCTTCTGCGGTGGTGGGGCCGTCGCCGGCCTATCAGGCACGGTGTGCGGACTGTACGAGGCAACGGAATCAGGGGCGGGCCCGACGCAGGTCGTACACGGCTTCGTCGATGACTTCATCGCGCGGATGAGGGCGCGCAACGGACTTGGCGCGCCGGTCAAATACGGCAAGACGTGGACGCTTGTGCACGACCCGCTGGTGTGGCGGGAGGTCGCTGACGCGATGCTGCGCGATGCCGGCGTGACGGTTATCTATCACGCGACGGTAACCGATGTGCTGAAGGAGGGCGATGCAATCCGCGGCGCGCAGCTCCATACCGGGCAGGGCAAGGTGCGCGTGCTTACGCCGCTGACGATCGATGCCAGCGGCGATGCGGATCTCGTGTCCATGGCGGGTCTCGGCACGACCATTGGCGACAACGGCCGCGTGCAGAACCCGACGATGATCTTCCGGCTGGGCGGCGTCGATGTGGCCCGTTTCCTTCAGGCGTATGGCGCAGACACGATCATGCCGCCGTCTGTCTCGGAGCAGATCGCGCAAGCCAACACACGGGGCTACCGGTTGCCGCGCGGCAAGATCTGGCTCTTTCCGACGCCGCAGCCCGGCGAGCTGCTGTGCAACTGCACGCGCGTGACGGGCGCCGATGGGCGCGAACTGAATCCGGTGATCCATCGCGACTTTACCGAGGCCGAATTCGAGGGCCGTCTGCAGGTCCGCGAATACGCGCGTTTCTTCCGGGATTATCTGACCGGCTGCGAAGCGAGCTTCGTCATCGATACCGGCGTGCAGGTCGGCGTGCGGCAGACACGTCAGGTGGCCGGTGTCAGCACGCTGCGCAATGTGGACATTCTCGCAGGCACGAAATTTCGTGATGGCATCGCGCGCTCGCCGTGGCCGATCGAGCTGCACAGCGGCAGCAAGCCGCGTGTCGAGTGGCTGCTCAACGACTACTACGAGGTTCCGTTCGGCTGCTTCGTACCCGAGTCCGGGACGAACCTGCTGGTGGCCGGGCGCTGCCTGTCGGCTGAGCACGAAGCCGTCGCGTCGGCGCGCGTGACCGCGCAGTGCTTCTCGTATGGGCACGCAATAGGACACGCCGCGGCGCTTGCAGTGAACGAACATATCGACGTGCGTCGGCTCGATGGAGCCGACGTTCGCGTGCTCCTGAATCGCGATGGTGCACAACTTACCAACTGAGGAACATCAATGAACAAGCCGAAACTCCGCAGCAGCTTTACGCCTGGAACCACGCGCTGGGCCGTGCGCCGTGCGCAATGGCTCGCGATGGGTCTGTCCGAAGAGGATTTCGAAAAGCCGAAGATCGCGATCGTGAACTCGTCGAGCAAGCTGTCGGTCTGCTATCAGCATCTCGACGGCGTGTCCCAGGTCGTGCAGGACGCCGTGCGTGCCGCAGGCGGCGTGCCGCTTGAAATCCGCACGGTTGCCCCGTCCGATTTCGTGACCAGCGCGGGCAAGCAGGGCCGCTACCTGATGCCGACCCGCGATCTGCTCGTCAACGACGTCGAGGTGCAGGTTGAAGGTGCCGAGCTCGACGGCATGGTGCTGCTTGCGTCGTGCGACAAGACCACGCCGGCACAGCTGATGGCGGCCGGCCGGCTCAACGTACCGTCGCTGATCGTGACGTGCGGCTTCCAGCTGGGCTCGCAGTGCGGCGACCACCACGTTGATATCGAGGAAGTCTATAAATCGGTGGGCGCATACAAGGCCCGTACGATCACGCTCGAGAAACTGACCGACATGACCTGTCATGCGATCAAGGGGCCGGGGGTATGCGCGGGACTCGCGACGGCAAACTCGATGCACTGCATGGCCGAGGCACTGGGTATGGCGCTGACCGGCAATGCGCCCATCCGCGCGGGCAGCGACGAGCTCAACGGGTATGCTGCGAGCGCCGGCAAGGCGATCATGGCCCTGGTCGAACAGGATCTTCGGCCCCGGCAGATCATGACGGCGGCCGCGTTCCGCAACGCGGTGCGAGTGGCAGTGGCGATCGGCGCGTCGGTCAATGTGATGCGTCACCTGATCGCCGCGGCGATCGAGTCGGAGTGCGATGTCGACATCATCCGCGAATTCGAACTCGCCGCGCACCTGGTCCCGCAGATCACGAAGGTGCGCCCGAACGGGCCGGACCGCATCGAGGACTTCGCGGCCGCCGGCGGCTGCGCGGGTGCGATGAAGCAGCTTGCGAGCGTGCTCGATACGTCGGTGCTGACCGTGACGGGAAGGACCCTCGCCGACAATCTGGCCGGGCAGCCCGCGCCGGACGAACGCGTGATTGCGCCGCTGGCGCAACCGATGCGCCCGGAGCCCGGCCTCGTCATCATTCGCGGCAATGTGGCCCCCGACGGGGCGATCGTCAAGCTGTCCGCGGTGCCCGCGAGCGTGCGGCGTTTCATCGGCCCGGCGGCCGTGTACGAAAACGAGAACGATGCGATTAATGCGATCGAGCAGGGTAAAATCGAGCGCGGTTCAGTCGTGGTACTGCGTATGCTTGGCCCGAAGGGGGGACCCGGCACCGTATTTGCCGCGAGTTTCATGGCAGCGCTCGTGGGCGCGGGACTGGGCGAGTCCGTTGCGGTCGTGACCGATGGTGAACTCTCCGGCCTGAACAGCGGCATCACGATCGGGCAGGTGATGCCAGAGGCGGCCGAAGGTGGCCCGCTTGCCGCAATACAGAACGGCGATACGATTGTGATCGACCTGAACCGCAAGACGATTGACCTCGAACTGTCGGACGCCGTGCTCAGGGAAAGAATGGCTGCACTGCCGCCGCTGCCGCCGACCCAGGAAAAGGGCTGGCTTGCCATGTACCGGCAACTGGTACAACCGCTTTCAAAGGGCGCGGTGCTGGGGGAGCGCGAGGTGCCCGGCAGCCGCCGATAACTTACTGGATGTAGCTATGAATGGACCCAATCCGCTGCCTTCTCCCGATTCACTGGAAGAGCAGAGTCTTGCCGATCAGGCATATGCCCAGATCGAGGAGCGGATTGCCACGCTCGCCTTGCGGCCTGGACAGATTGTGTCGGAGAACAGTCTGTCCAAACTCCTGGGTTTGGGTCGCACACCCGTTCGTGAAGCCCTGCAGCAGTTATCGCGCGAAGGGCTGGTCGTGATCATGCCAAAGCTCGGCATCATGGTTTCCGAGCTCGACGTTCGCAAGCAGTTGCGATTGCTTGAGGTACGCCGTGAAGTCGAGCGACTGCTCGTCGGCGCTGCGGCAAGAAACGCAACACCTTCGCAGAAAGCCCGGTTCGCACTGATCGCCGATCTGATGGCGGCGGCGGGAAAGTCCAACAACGGCACGGAGTTTTTGTCGCTGGATCGCCAGTTCAACAGGATGCTGCTTGAAAGCGGCAACAACGAATACGCGACGTCGACGATGAAGCTGATGCAGGGGCTCTCGCGGCGCTTCTGGTACGCGCATTACGAGCGCTTTGCGAATCTCGGGGAGACCGCGCGTCTGCATGCCGTGATTGCGTCCGCCATCAGCACAGGCGACATCGAGGCCTCGCGCGCTGGGCTGGATCAACTGATCGACAACGTGGAAGCTTTCACACGAGCAACCCTGGAAGCATAAGGCGGCTATCGGGCGAGAATGTCATTGAGCCGCTCGACGCGTGTACTGGGACTCACGAGCGCGCTGACGACGCCGCGGCTGAAATAGCTGCCCGCGACCTTGTTCAGCGCACTGGTGGCCGCGAATTCAATCGAACGCAGGGGGATGAAAACGGGTGGGTTGGCTAGCAGGTCGTGCTGCCCCTTCACCACCGTACGATAGAACTCGTGGCGATCGTGCGGATTGCGCGAGACGATCGACACAAGCAGCTCCGTGATGTCGTGGTTTCGACCGACATTGGCGCCGGCGTGATACTTCGCGCTGTCGAGCAGGCACGCCATTTCGTTATAGCCGATGTACCAGGGCACATGGGCACCGGCGAGCATCTCGTTGAAAATCCGGTAGACGAGTGCATCGTTCTTGACCAGGTTCAGCGAGGGCGTGATGACCGCGCCTTTCTCAAATTCAAACTCGTAGTATTCGTCCTCACCGATGAGCATCTTCATCATGGAAGTCGGCTCGATGCGGATCATGGCGTTCACGAGCGAGACGCCGTAGTAGCTGTCTTCGACCGTGATGGCATAGACGCCGTAGATGAATGTTTCAATACCAACCTCGGCGAGTCCCCGCTCCGCAAATCGGGCCGGGATGTAGATCCTGACGGTATCCCGGGCCACCAGTTTGCCGTCCGGTGTTTCCACGAGGGCGTTCCTGACCCGCTCGGGGTCGCGTACCAGGTGTTTCGGGTCCATCGCACCCTCTGCGAGCTGTCGCGATATAAAAAGAGTGAGTCTGCATTCCGGTTTGATGTCAGCTGCCGCAGTTGCGCTGCAATACAGGAATTTCGCGGGTTGATGGACTGATGCCGACCCGGATACACACTTGCTTGCACCGCCGCGCGGGAGGCCTCCAGTTGAGCTCGGGTTATCCCGTCCAATATCGAGAAGGAGGGACAACACGGTGTTACTGGGCCGGGGATGCTAAAGTCACGCCGGTAGTTCTATCGGCCACGAGTGTTTGCTGCTGAGATTAGGAGGCTAGTGTGGTAAAGGTGAAACAAAGTAACGCGGACGAGATACTGGCGGCATTTCTTCAATCAGATTGTGGCCGCTGGCTAATTGAGGTAAATCCAACCAGGATAGAAGGAGACGCAAAATTTGTTTGCACGTTGGACGTCAACGGCGTCCCGTTTGATTACAGCGTACTTGTACGGAAAGCTACCCTAGATGAACTGCGCAATGCGGAGCGCGTGATATTGCTCGAGTGCGCTCCAGAAGGAATCCCTACAGCAGTGTACAAGTGCGAGAAGCGGGTTGTTTTGTCCGGTAGTGGCACTGACATCGCAGCACTAGATTGGTCCGAAGCGGATGAACCGATAGTCAGGAAAGTTGCTGACATCGTCAAATCTCGCCCACGTGTGATCACTCCAAACTACAACGCGAAAATTGTCGAATCGCAGGAAGGCGGATTGACGTGGATAGTCTTGCCAAACAATTAAGCGAACAGCAATACAAGTGAGCGTGGGGCGCTGCTAGCTGCGAACCTGCAACCGCCTCAACATAGGGAGGCGCCGCACGTTCGGTGTAGACGGTGAGCCGCAAACGATAATGCAGTTCCGCACCGGGCTACGTAGCGATGCACACGGTAATCCAGCGCCTCGTTGGCAGGGCCGAGCGGCAATTCCCACCTCCCTCCCAGAACTGATGCCCGGCGAAGTCCTTAATCGTGATCTTTTCGGCGGTTAGCTGCGCGTAATAGCCGAAGTCGCGATCGGCCTGAAAATGCGTGTAACCGGCTCCGGAGCTAACAGCTCGCAAGCCGCATCTGCGTGGCGACCCACCAGGCGATGTAGTCGACGATACTGGCCGTGGCGGCTTCGCGCGGCGAGAGTGAGGGATTGCGCGCCCTCGCAAGCTCCATGCCGGTCAGGATGCGCTCGGCGTCGGTGGTGTAGAACCTCGCCCGGCACACGAGCTTCAGGCATACGGCGTACAGGTCGTTCAGATCGCTCTCCGTGACGTGCTTCAGGCAGTCGCGAAAAAGCTTGAGCACCGTGTCGCGGTTCTGCGCCGTGGTGTCTTCGCCTTCGGTCGCTTCGTTCAGTTGTGAACGGAAATGCAGCTCCAGCAGTTCGATGACCTTGTTGTAACGCTGGTTGGACTCTGCCGTGCTGATCAGCGCGCTGTGGGTAGCCCAGCGGCTCGCGAGTGCATTCTTGTGTTCGAGCAGATCGGTGGTGGACATCATGAAAGGGCGCGAGAGGGCGTTGGCGAAAAGCATTTCGTTGCTGCCGCCTTTTTCCAGATAGTCGCGGTAGACCGGTTCGTAGACGACGGTCTTGCTGCCCGCGATCTCGCGGACAAGAAGGCCATTTTTCAGCGCGCGCTCGATGCGCTCGAGCGCACGTGTGAGCGCCCCGCCGGCCTGGTTGCGGAACCCGGCGAGCTGCGCACGATAATTGGCCAGCGGCATCTCTACACCTTCAGGCGGCTTCTCGTCGAGTAGCTTGCGGGCAAGGAGGTAGACAGCGAGCGCGACGGGCATGCCGGTAAAACGATCGGTCACCCGCTCGGTGAAGGTGCGATTGCGCTCGCCATCTTCGGGCATGTGCTGCTGGAAGAAGTCGCGCCAGACCTGCATGAAGAACTCGTCACCAATGGTCGCGACCCATTCGGCAATATCCGCGTCAAGCCCGCCATTGCCGGTCTTGATGAGCTCCATCAGTTCCGCAATCGTGAGGTCGGGCATGCGCATGGAAAGGGGAGGATCATCGAGCGCGATGTCTTCGAGTTTGCGCAGCTCGCTTTGCAGCGCTGTATTGAACACCGGTTTTGGCTCGCGCCAGACTTCCACCTCAAGACCGAGCAGGGAGGAGACGCTCAGGTTCTCGACGGAGTTCCTGACGCGCTCGTAGAGATTCTGGATTGTGGGTGCGACGACCGAGCGCGCAAAGGCGACGTGACGCCTGACTGCGTCGATCGCGGTGTTCGCAATCGAATCGAGCACCGCGTCGTGCTCGGAGCAGTCCATGAGCGGATCGATCTGACTGGTTCTCTGCGCAAGCTGGGTGGCATATGTCTGGAAATTGCCGTCCGGCACCTGGGCGAGTCCCGTATCGTAGGTGGTCGCCGCGCACATGGCGGCGAGCGGTGTGCCCGCGACCGGGTGGAGAGCGAAGCCGGCCGCGTCCAGCCGCTCGGTCAGCGCGAGCGATGCGAGCAGGGTGCGTTCATTGAGCATGATGGCGAGACCCTTCTACAGGTATTGCTGAACGGCCGCCTGAAAGCGGGCCTGGGCCAGCTGGTCGATGACGTCGTTCGTCAGCGGCGCGCCGGCGAAGGTGTCGGCCAGATCGTTGCCCACTACGCCCTGGACGATGCAGCGCACGAGCGTCGTGGCATTGGCGAGCGTGACGAGCGTCTTTTCCGATTCCCGCGATTTCATGGTCCATCCCTCCGGGACATCACGATCTATACAGGTCGACCGCTGCCATCGCGATCACGTCGAGTACCGTGGTGGTGGTCCCAATGAGCTCGGGTGAGGAGACGATCCGGTCGGCCACCGACTTGGCGCCAAACACGGCGCCGATCTTCACACCCGATTCGGTGAACATGTCGCGCTCCATCACCTCGCCGAAGACGGTCTTGAGCTGGTTGCCGAACACGCCCTTGTCGCCCACGCCCGCCGGCACATCCGAGGTGATATAGATCTGGATCGCGGCTGTGTCTAGCTGTAGCGGATTGCCCTCGACCCGGAACGCCTCGTCAACGCTTCCCGTGAAGGCCTTCCTTCCGGTTGCACGCGCGCGGCGAATCATCTGCGCGTCCGTTGTCGCCACGATCTTCGCGAGCGTCGGCGACATGTCCTCGACCTCACCGTGATAGAACACATCCACGCGCTCAATGACGCCCTTTGCCTTGGCCTGGGGTGTCTGCGCACTCAGCACGCGTAGCGTGTCGAGCGATGCCTCATCAAAAAGGCGATTGCCAGCCGTTACAGCGTCTTCAATGACGCATAAAATATCGTCGGACCCAACCTCGTCTCCCACCTTGCGCAGCTTGTGGACCTCCTGGTCGAAATTGATGACGATGGTTCTTACCCGGGTCTGCTTCGTCATCAGGAGCGCCGCGGTTTCCTTCGAGATGACGGATGAGTCTTCCAGCGTCATCGGGTTCTCCATGAAAACCGTCTTGATGGAGACGCCGGTTTTCATGACGACGTTCGCGGGGTTGAGGATGTCTGGCTCGAAGAAACCCTCGTTCCAGGCGATTACGTCGCCAGGACTGAACGTCTGGCCCGCGCGCATCTGCGTCCTGATCTGGTGGGGAACAACGAGACCCGCCGCGTTGCCAAAACGCCGCCCGAGCTCGATGCCCTGGGTTTCACCGTCCTCGTACTGGACCTTCATCCCCTCGGGGCCGACCGAGATCACGCGGCCGGGTTTTTTCGCCGTCACGGCGAACATATCGCCGGTCCGGTGGGCGATCACCTGCTCGTAGCCAGTGCGCAGCGCGGGCTGGTGATAGCCCCGGCAGGCGATCTTGTGGCTGCCCTGGATGCTGATGAAGTTCACCCGCTTGGGGTCGTCGCGGTCGGCGGCCGGCGCAAGCAACGCCGACGTCGAGAAAAGGGCGGTGGCACCGGTCCTGCCTGTCTCGTAGCGGCGCGAGATGCCACGCAGCGACGTGAACTGGGGATCCGCACTCGTGTACGTATTGACACCGACATCGCTTGAGTCCGTCGTTGCCTCGGAGATCGTGCCCATGTCGTTGCGGTGATAGGCTCGCGTGTGCTTGACCATGCTGCGCGCGCCACGTCCGCCGACACCCGAATAGGTAACGGCTTCCATCTCCTTGATGTTCTGGATCGGGTTGATTTCCGAGATCTGGAGCTTGGCGGGATCCTGCGTCACGTTCTTCCAGACCTGGAACGGATTCAGGTCGATGGGCAGACGGTTTCTCCCGGGCCGGCCGTGATGCACCCGGATCGAGCGCACGATTTCCGAATAGACCGCACCGGCCATGCGCTCGTAGCCCTTGATGCGCATCCAGGCCGAATCGAGTTCGTCGGGGTGGTGGTCGGCGAGCAGCATCGCGCAGGCGCGCAGCAGCAGTCCCTGATAGTCCGTGGGCTCCTTCATGTCGACGAGCAGCTCGCGCGTAATCGGGTCGACAAAGAGCTGGTACTGCAGGTCGATCTCGCGCAGGTAGCGTTGCGACTGTCCGCCGGACTCGAGCACATTCAGGTAGACGCCGCGGCGGTCGAATTCGTGAACGTTGAAGGTGCGGATGCTGCGGTGGTATTCGTTAAAGCCCGCGAGCACCATCGAGGCGAAGGTGTTAGCCTTCGGAAAGACGAGCGTTTCGTCCGCGAACACCAGGGCATATTCTTCGGGCTGCAGGCTCACACGCTGGCCAGCGGGCACGCGCCGCGGCGTGACGCGCAGCAGCTTCATGAGGGGCTCCAGCCCCATCTCGTAGCCGAGCACGAGACCAAGCGGAATAGCGCGCCCGAGCACCATCACTTCGGCGAAATCGACTGGCGCTTTTGTGGCATCGAGCTGCAGCATCGCTTCGAAGGTGGGCAGCGGCTGTTCCTTGCCCTCTCGCACTTCGCGCAGCG
Source organism: Paraburkholderia sp. HC6.4b (assembly GCF_014200875.1). Taxonomy (NCBI): domain Bacteria; kingdom Pseudomonadati; phylum Pseudomonadota; class Betaproteobacteria; order Burkholderiales; family Burkholderiaceae; genus Paraburkholderia; species Paraburkholderia sp. HC6.4b. Next base: position 151,540 of record NZ_JACHDC010000009.1, on the reverse strand, counting down.
CGCCATGCTGGTCCATGACAGCCAGCGCGGCCGGGTCGGTGAGCGACTGTCCGCAGACGATGGCGCCTTCATGCTCACCATGTTGCTCGTAGCGCCTCAGGGTATCGGTGCCATAGAGGGTCTCGCGCCGTGTGTGATCGAAGTTCCACTCGAAGCCAGCAAGCTGGAAACTTCTGAACGACGTGGCCAGCGTGCTGTAGAGGCGTGGGCACGCGAAGAGGTTGTCGAACACCGGCGCCGTATGCATCTGCGTAACCAGACCGGCGTGCGGATCGAGCCCGGCTGCCATGATGGCGTTGGTGAGCCACGTAGCATAGTCGTTGACCCGTTTCGTCGAGCGTGAGACGAACACCTTGCCGTAATAGCTCGTGAGCGCCACGCGCCCCGGCGCGATCTTGCGGATGGGCAGGTCCCCCTTCTGCTTGCGCATGCGGTATTTCACGCCGTTGCTGGTGAAGGTACCGTCCTCGTCGACGACGGGCAGCCGGAAGCGAAGGGTGGAAGCTGCACCTTCGATAGGCACCACGCGTGCGGTATGGATCCGGTATGCGCCCATGACGTCGTCGACATCCTCGACGTCATAGCCGGTGACACACAGCCCCGCGTGCTGGAGGTTCAGGACCATGCCGGCGATGTCCTTCTGCATCACGGTCCTGATGTACTTCGGATCGAAGGTGAGCAGTGACGACCTGAGCATCGTCTTGTCGAGCACCGTGGGGATGTCGGTAATCGCGGGGGATTCGGCAATATGGACGTCCCCGGGCGGAATCTGGACGAAGGCGCTGAGCGTGGACCTGCCATCCGGGGCAACGATCTTTTTGTAGGCCTGCGAGAGCGTCTGGTAGCGCCGGTGTTCGCCGGCGCTCATCATGCCCTGCGCGGCCAGACGGTCGGCGATTTTCATGACCGCGTCTTCTGGTGCCAGGGGGCCAGCTGGCGCCGCTGTTTCGGCTGGTGCGGCCGGACCGGCCGTCGTGTCTTCGTCGGAGAACGTGAGGCCAGCAATATGCTCGAGCTGCTGCAGGTCGGCCTCGATCTGCTGCTCCAGTTCCTCATCAGGGTGGATGTCGACGCCGCGTTCATCGGGTTCATGCTGGGCAACGGCCAGGCGGGCGGCGACGCGCCCGACCCTGGCGTTGTCTTCTTCGCGTTCGTCCTCCTGATCGTCGTGCGCCTGCCTGGGATGCGTCGCATGGAACGCAGGCGAGTCGGGTAGCTGCTGCGGCTGCTGGACGGTCCGGGTGACCTGATCACCGAAGTGGGCACCGGCGGGGCCAGCCTCGGCACTGGTTTCGTCCACCACATTTACGGGTTCTTCGGGCGGTGCGGCCGACGGCTCCCGCGCCGCGCCGCTTTGCGCGCTGACTTCGGGCGCGGCGGCTGTGCGCACTTCCATGAGCGTCATGAGCATGCGCAGGAAATAACGCTGGATGCGGTTGGGCTCGAACCCGTGCCGGTTCGCTTCGGGATTCGCTTCGAGCTCTTCCTTCGTGGCTACGCGCCAGCCGTTGAGCGTGCCAAGATTGACGACGAACCAGCGACCGCTTTCCTCAAGGATCAGGTTTACGCGGCTGAGCCTGTCGTCGGGAACATGGGAGATCATCGAAGCCTTGCGGTTTTCTCCCAGCCATTTCCAGATCTCGAGGATCATGAGCGATTCGTGGGCGGCAAAGCGCTTGACCAGACGCTGGCTCATTTGACCCATCGGCTGTCCCATTTCGCCGAGCTTAAGGTCGGTCAGACATGGCAGGACGGCTGGCAACGCCACGGGTATGAACTGGTTGCGGTTCGAGCGGCTGGCGACTTCCGTGACCTGCATCCAGAGGGTTTCGTTGATGTTGTGCCACTGCCAGGTACCGGCGTAGATCGAGCGCGCATAGCGGTACGTGCGCCACAGGAACGCATAGTTGAAAACGCATAGCGTGTTGTCGTCCCTCGTGGCGGTTTCGAAATTCACCAGCTTCTTGTAGCGGCGCTTCTTCTGGAAGAAGCGTGAGGCGAGGGTGGCGACGGGCGTGGGTAACGGTCGCGGGTTACCCAGATTGACGGACTGCCTGACCACGTGGTGCACGAGGATGGGGCGGGTGATCCCCCTGAACTCCAGCTGTGTCGCATCGGGTCCGTCATCGAGCGGGCCCGTGCCAGGATAGTGAAACAGGCTGCGTCGTGGAAGGATGAGGCGGTCCATGCCGGGCAGCGGTGGCTGGACGAGCTGGTTGGAGCGACGTACACCAAACTGCCGGTACCACGTCTCGAAGAGGACGGCCATGAGCTGCTCCGATGCGATGCTCCGATGCGATGCCCGGTTCAGGTCACGGTGCCTGTCAGGCGTCGCCGGTCATGTTGTGCAGGACGAGATCGACCGTGGAGACGGCGCAGCTCTTGAGCGGTCTGCCATCGGGTCCGATGTAGGCCTTGCGGCTTCTGAGAAACGCGTCGACCTCCTGGATCGAGTCGTCCGTGTAGGCGAGATTGAGCGATCCGGTGTCGCCATCGAAATCCATACCGAGCTCGCCAAGAAGCGCGGGCGCGACCACAATGCTGTTGATGAATTCACCATCCCTGATAGGAAACTCGTGAGCAACGTAGTCCTCGCCGAGTGGCGTCCAGTCCGCGCCGAGCTCGCGGCGAATCTCGTTGCGGATGGTGGTGCGCATGTGGATCTTTCCCGGCACAACCGACCCCAGGCCCGTGATGGGATAGCGCGTGAGAAAGGCCGCCACCTTGTTCATATGCCGGTAGGTGGAGCAGTAAAGGAGCTCGCAGAACGTGAGGGGAAAGACGTGCTGCTGGTCAAGATGGCCGGGCAGTTCATCGATATTGTTCATGAGCCGGAAGGTCATGTCGGGCCCCTTGTAAATGAGACCCAGATAGCGGCCATCGATCTCGATGACCCGATGGCGCAGGCTCTCCTCGCCGAAGAGCGTGAGCAGCTTCTCGATGCCCTCGATGGTCGCCCATCGATCGTAGTATTCAGGCCGTAACTGCACGGGTTCGCTCCCGAGCGTCTTCCGGTTGACGAGCCGGGCCGGCTCGTTGGGTCCCGGGAAAACCGACTGCAGAAACCCCGCGCGGATGTGATAGACCGCGAGCGGTCTGGCGGCCTTGAGCGTCTGGTACAGGCCCGCCACATGATCGTTCAGACCGGTGGAGCCGGTCGAGCCCAGATAGCTCTGCGAGGCATCCATGGCAGTAACAACGTTGCGGGTGCCATCGAAGATCCGGCGGCTTGCCCACCTCCCCAGCAGCAGCTTGTGCTTGCCTTCGACCATGCTTTCGAGATGGTCATAGAGCTGGTTGAAGGTGGTCTGGAGGCTGTAGCGGACGGTGTCGATGAGTTCGGGATTGCGTCTGACGGTGTTTTCGTTGACGCTGTTCGAGCGGGCGATGATCGAGCGGTAGATCGTGTTCGTCTCGTCTTCCCGGATGCGCCCGTCGTCGGTAAATTCGAGGTCACGCATGCCGGCTGGCATGACGACAATCTTCGAGGTCATTGCCTTCTCGCGATATTTCTGGAGCAGCTGGAGTTTTGCCTGACGCTCGTCGCTTTTTGTTTCGGAGAACTGGATGTCGTGCCAGTGCGAAACAAAGAAATGAAACCCGGTCTGTCCGTTAAGTGTGTCGCTACGATCGAAGTCTTTCGTTACGTCATTCCACACAGCGTACTGGCTGCCCGCGATAACGTCCTTGTACAGCTGCTTGAGGCTCGTGAGCGCGCGATAGATGACGGGGTGAAAGACCGGTACCCGGATATCGATATACGAAAACCGCAGCGAGCGCTTTTCGTCACCAACCCTGCCAAAGATCAGCGTCGAAAAAAGCCCTTCCGGATGAAAGTTCTGGCTGTTTCCATCGAAGAATTCGAGCGAGGTGACGGGGCGGATGTTCTGCAGCCGCGCGGGAGTGAGGTCGAGTAGCCGGATATTGAAGGGGATGGCAGAACGCTCGGGCATGCGCACATCCTCCGTTAATGAATGCAAGCGGAGAAGAACTATGAGGGAGTCACTGGTTTCAACCTGATCTGGGAAACGTCATGTTCAGAAAGAAATCGTTCAAGGCCGACGACGGTTTCGGCTTCGATGCAGATCTGGATATTCCGGAATTCAATTACAGGGAGAAAGCAAAGCGGGATGATCGCGTGCCGGTCGCGAAGCACGCGAAAGAGTTCGTCAAGGGCGGTGCAGGCGGTGTCTGGGAGGGGGTGCGCAGCAAGTCATTTCTGAACAGGACGCTGCGCTCGGCATTGCCGACCGGCTATGGACAGGCGCTGGACCGGGCAGACGAGGCCGCATCATCGATCCGGGATCTATACAATGCTTCGGTACGCGAAGTAAAGCCGATCCAGAATGAACTCAAGCGCGCCGTCGGCAAACTTTTGCCGGCTGGCGGTAAGTTTTTGCCGAAAAGCGCGCAGGACCGCCTCAAATCCTGGGCGGAATCGGCGGACACAGGCACCACCGGCCTGTCTGCCGAGGCCGCGCGTCATGCCTCGCTGCAGGCGACACTCGGGGACATCTTCAGCTACCAGGCGCAGACGCAGGCGCAACAACGTGCCGAGGACAAGGCCGAAGCCGATATCCTGAAGCAGATCGAGACCGATCGCACGAACAGCCAGCTTGGACATCTGAACTCGATCAGACTCGCGCTGCAGCGGCTTGCAGACTATCAGGACCGTGTGACGGTCAACTACCAGCGCAAGTCGCTTGAAGTGCAGCTGCGCCACTACTTCGTGGCGATGGATGCGCTGATGGAGCAGAGAAAACAGGGCGTGGCCACGCGTGAGCTGCTCGAAAACATCCAGAAGAACACCGCGCTGCCCGATCTGCTCAAGGTGAAGATGCGCGAGGACTGGCCGACGCTGTTGCGCAACAAGTTCATGGGCAATGCGGGCAGTTGGTTTCTCGGTCAGCGCAGCAACTTCATGCGGGCACTGACCGGACAGATCAGGTCGTCACTTACCTCATCGCTGCGCAACCTCGTCGGTAGCGCACAGATGGGTCTTGGCATGGCAGACGTGGGCGCCGGCATGTCGGGGATGGACGGAATCGGGCCATCGAAGGCGGAGATGGCCGGGGACATGGCGGGCGGTCTTGCGGCCCAGGGTCTCGCTTCTGTGCTCGGGTCACGCATTGGCCGCACGCTCAAGGGCACGCGCGTTGGCGACTTCATTGAGCGGCACGGCCACACGGCCGGTCACTTCGCGCAGAGCGTGCCCCAGCATCTGACCGAGTTCGCGTATTCGGACAGGCTCAACGACACGCCGGTGGTGGGCTCGGCCGTACAGTGGCTGAAGAACCAGATCATCAGGGCGAACGCGGTGCAGACGGGCGTCCACGTCGACAACCTGCGCAACCTGCAGGAGCCCGCACCTTTTACGCATCTCGTCAGAAAGTCGATCACCGAAATCATCCCCGGGTTTCTCGCGCGGATCTATCGCGAGTTGCAGATCCTGCGCACGGGAGACACGAAAGTCGAGCTTACATCGTTCGACTGGTCAGGCAACCGGTTCCGCGAGCGTTCACTGACCTTCAAACGCGCATTCGAGTCGATTGTGCAGCCGCGCGACCGGCAACACGTCCAGGAGCACGCCGGCTCACTCATCGATGATCTGGAAAAAAACAGTGGCGTAAAGCTGAGCGCGGAGCAGCGGCAGATGTTGATCCGGCGCCTTGTGCGCGACAACTTTGCCAACCGTACCGGGTCGCTCAAACGTTACAGCGATCTGTGGAGCTATGCCGGCGACGAGGCGAAGCACGCGGGCACGTTTGCCCAGCTGTTCCAGAACTATGCCTCGCAGGATCGGGAGGAGAGGCAGAAGGCGTTTCATGCGCGCTTCGCCTATCTGGGTGGGGGCATTGCCGATCCGCGCGAGATGGTCCAGAGCCTCATCAATGCCGGCATGCTCGAGTTCGCCGAAGACGCCGGTATCGTTAAGGACGGCATGATCGACCAGAACCGGCTGATTGACTGGTACCTGTCCGGAGAATACACGCCGGGCGTTGAGCCGGGCGCAGGCGATCTGCGGGGAACCCCGGGCTCTGCAGGGATTTCAGGTGTCGCGCCGATGGCCGCGCGTCGTCATGCTCCGCGCCCCATCAGGACATTCGCGCGCGTGCCGCCGCACCGCGCGAAGGCAACCACGAAGACACGGCGTGCCGGCGTTGTCGTTTCCCAACCGTTCACGGGTGGCGCGCGCCGCGTGGTTCCAGCCATCGCTCCTGCCGCAGGTGTCACAGGCATCGCCAGCATCCAGCCGTCCGCGCAGGTGCAAACGGCGAGCATGGCGCTGCAGGAAGAGCCCATGCCTGTGCAGCGGCATGGCAGTACCGCGCACGATGTTGAACGCTTCCTGCAGCAGAAGTGGGGAAGGTCGTTGCAGCCTGGCGCGGTTCCGGCGTTCGGGGCGGGGCGGCGCTTCACGCCTGCCGATACCGCGGGCGCGGTGCATGGACCGATGGGCGCCGTCATTGATGTGCTCAGGGAGCAATTCAGGGAGCACAGCAGCAAGCCATTGGTCGCGAAAATCTACGAGACGCTCCTTGTCATCCAGAAAAAGATCGAGGAGGGGCTGTTTCACGTACCGGATGTCTCCGGAATCGGCGGTCGCATCAAGGGCGCCGCCGGTCGTGCAGCAAGCGGTGCGGCAGGCAGGCTTGGCGAACTCGGTGAGAGGCTGAAAGGTTCGCGCTGGGGCAAGCGCTTTTCGGACTGGACCGTGCGCGATCTTGCCAGCGCGGGTGTCGACACGCTGCGGGGCGCGCGGCAGGCAGCGACATCGGCTGTGCGCACGGGCTGGGACTGGATGACGAAGTCCGAACATCTCGGCGCGCGCATGATTCGCGGTGGCGTTGATCTCGCGAAGGAGGGCGGCCAGAAGGGGCTCGATTACGTCGCGAGCCTGAAGGATGTCTACCTGCCCGAATCCAGCGAGCCGGTACTGCTTGCCTGGAAAATGCGACTTGGCCACTACCGCGACAGGGCGACCGGTGCCGTCATCCGTTCGTACAAGGACATCAAGGGCGATGTGATTGACAGCGCCGACAATGACAATGTCGTGCTGCAATCGAAAGACATCAAACGCGCCTATGCGAAGGGGCGGTTGAAGGCAAAACTCATCTCGGCTTTTGGCGCGGGCCGCAAGCTCATTGGCCGCGCTGCTGAGTTCATGACGGGCGACGTCTTCTCGATGGCGGCGAAGACCGTCACAAAGGGCATTGCGCTTGCCAGACGTGGTCTCGAATATCTCGACCCGCCCGTCGACATCTACGTCAAGGGCGAGACCGAGCCGAGGTTGCTGGCCATCATGATGCGCGCGGGCGCCTACCGCTCACAGTTGCACGAAGACAAGGTCATCCTGCGCCCCGGCATGATCGACGGGCCGGTAGTCGACTATAGCGACCGGAGCTATCCGAAGGTCGTACTGAGGAAAGAGGACCTCGCGCGCGGCCTGGTCGATGCACAGGGGCATCCCATCCGCACGCCGCTCATGAAGCTCGCGGCGTTGGTCATGGCGCCGGTAAAGGGCTATTTCAAGGCGATCAGAAAGGGGGCTGGCGTTCTCAAGGATCTCGCGCTTTCGCCATTCAGGGGGCTTTCGGATTGGTTCAACAGGATGATGGGACCGGACGGCATTGTCTTTGCCGGTTCGAAGACCATCACGCAGCGCCTGACCGAAATCCGCGACATCCTGTTCGAGCGTCTGCCAAAGCCACGCAAGCGTCTCGTCGGCGATCAGGAGGGCACCGGCGTTATCACCAACTCATGGGAAGACCTCGAGCGTAAACGCCGTCTTGCTGACAGGGAAAAGCCCGGTGGCGCTGCGACCGGAGAGGCAGGCGGCAGCAAGGGGCTCCTTGCCGGGCTCGGCAGCCTGCTTGGCCGGCTCAGGGGGCGCGGCAAGCGCGATGGTGAAGGTGAGGATGGGAAGGACGGCAGCGGTCTGATGGGCGACGCGCAAAACTGGCTGGAACGCAAGCTTGGCAGATGGGGAGGCGGCAGGCTGCTAAAGGGAGCGATGAAGGGTGTGAAGCGGGCGGGGCGTGGTCTGGGAGCGCTCGCTGGTGGTGGCAGGAAGCTGCTGGGCCGGGGCATTGGGAGCGTGCTGGGGCGCACCGCACTGACGGGGGGCGCCGAGGCGCTTGCCGGCGAAGGTCTTGCCGCCGCCGGCGCGACCGGGACACTCGGCCTGGGTGGATCGCTTGCCGGGATGGGAGGATTGGCAGGAGGACTCGCCACTGCGGGCGAAGTGATTGGTGGTGGGCTTGCCGCGGTGGGCAGCTTTCTGTCTCTGCCCGTGGTGCTCGGTGCTGCTGCCGTCGCGGGGGCGGGCTATCTGGCATATCGCGGTATCAGGCGACTGCTCGAGAAGAAGCCTGGGGCGCTCGCCAGTGTGCGCATCGCCCAGTATGGCTTCCTGCCCGATGACCACGACAGCGTCAAGGCAATCCTTACTCTCGAGGACACCCTGATGAAGGGTGTGTACTACCGGAACGGCCGCGCGGACGTCAGTGGCAAATCCATCAATTTCAGAGAGATCGTCGCTCCGTTTGACATCGACCCGGCCAACAGGGGCGAAGTGGCGAACTTCGCGACCTGGTATCTGCGTCGTTTCAAGCCGGTTTTCTGCACGCACCTGACGGTTCTGAAATCGATGGGGCAGAACATCAGTCTTCCTGAGGTCGACGAGCGGCTGCGCAGGAAGGAGGACCGGCAGCAATATCTGAAGGCGGTTTCGTGGCCCACTGGTCCATACAAGGAAATGCGCTCGCCATTTCATGGATCGATTCTCACGCTTCACCGTAGCCTGACGCTCGATGCGGGGCCAAAGGAGGTGGCCACCTACGTTGCCGCCGCGCAGGCTGCGATCGACAGCATGCGCGCGGATCAACCTTCGACGGGAAAGGCGGCCGCGCTGAAGGTGGGTGCCGCGGCCGCAAGTAGTGTTGCAACCGAAGCGGGCAAGGCAGCAGCCGACCAGAAGAAGAAAGCCGACGCCGCGCAGCGATTGCAAACGGCACGGGACGTAACACCCGCGTCGACACCAGCCAGGGATCAGGGCAAGGGCTGGACCGACCTGCTGACCGACAGGATCCAGTCGGGCGTGGGAACGGTTGGGAGCCTCATGGCTGGCATGTGGGACAGCGTCAAGGATGTGGCGGGCAACCTGATCTCGGGGGTGGAGAGTGCTGCCGCAGGTGGTGCCAGCAGGGCATGGGATGTCGCGAAGCGCGCGGGCACCGCGGTTGGAACTATGGCGGGGAAGGTTGTTTCCGGCGTGAAGGAAACCGTAGCCGGTGTGGCGGGTGCTGCAGGCGGTGCGATCCGCACGGGCTTGCAGGCACTGGGCGGCAGGATTGGCCAGTTGCCGCTGCCGATCGGCCGCGGCTGGAGCGCCGTCAAGGATCTGATCGGCAAGGCCGCGTCGATGGTGGGCGTCGATCCGATCCTGCTCGCAGCGATCGGTGCGATCGAGTCCGCGTTCAATCCGTCCGCGAAGGCGGGCACGAGCAGCGCGTCGGGTCTGTTCCAGTTCATCAACAGCACCTGGCAGACGATGCTCAGGAAGTACGGGTCGAAGTACGACATTCCGCCCAACACGCCACAGACCGATCCGCGCGCGAGCGCCCTCATGGGTGCCGAGTTCATCAAGGAAAACGTCGCGGCGCTCAAGGGCGTGAAGGCTACCATCACACCGACGGATGTCTATCTCGCGCACTTTCTGGGTCCCGGTGGTGCGAAGCAGCTTCTCAAGGCCGATCCCGGCACGGACGCTGTAGCGCTCATGCCAGGGCCCGCGGCCGCGAATCGGTCGATCTTCTTCAACAGGGATGGTTCCCATCGCTCGGTGGCCGGGGTCTATGCGGAGATCGGCCGGCGGGTCCAGCTCGGCCTGAAGCAGACAGGGGTGACGACAGGCGCGGTTGACGTTGCATCCGCGCCAGTTAAAACCGGCAAGGGCGCGGGCGTTGCGGACACCGCCATCAAGGCGCCGGCGCCGGGTGCCTCGGGGGTAGGTGCAAATGCAACTAACGCTCCGGCGGACGCCGGACCGGCGAAACCGGCTTCGCCGGCATCTGCGAAAGCGCCCAGTCCTGCGACGGGCGCGGCGGCAATCGCCCCAACAACGCCGGGCATGACTGGAGTCGGCGGTGCGGGAAGTGCCACCGCCGCTTCCGCTGCTGGTCCAGCCACCGCGTCGAAATCCGCGACGGCGGGGGCCATGATCCCGGTAACGAACACCTCGCAGGGTGACCCTCTGAGCGTCGTACCCAGGCAGCCAGCAGTTGCCGCGGCGGTGACCCTGGCTGACGCCTCGGTTGCGCGGACCAGGTTGGCTGGGGCGATCAGCAATGTGCCCTCGAAAATCCCCTTCGCGGGCGGTTCGCCAGCCGCGCCGTTCGCGCAGTTTGGTTTCGGGCCGGGGTCCGTCAAGCTGATCGACCAGGGCCCGAAATCCCTCATGACGATCCAGCAGGCCCAGCATGACGAGCACATGGACGCGCTGGGTGGGGTGGGAGAAACGCTGGACAGGTCGCTCAAGGTTCACGAACAGGCACTGGACGTTCTGAAGGCCATGTACGACCTGATGCAGCAGGCGGTGAAGCAGGGTGCGCGCTCCGGTGCCGGAAACCTGGCGGCGGGTGCCAATGCGGCGGCAGCCAGCACGGTCCAGTCGCTGCCTTCAACGTCGCGACCGATGCCAACGGCTCCCGTCTCCATGGCGAAGATGGCCTGACGGCATGGTCTGACGGCCGCCCGGGGAAGCATGCCACTCCTCCGGGCACATCATGAAACATAGGACTCCTCCATGATATCCAATCTCAACACACTCGATACCCAGGGCAGTGACGTCAGCTGGGTGAGGCAGTCGTTTCTCGTGCCTTCATCCAGTTTTGCAACGGGCAGCCCCGATGCCTCGAACCGTTTTTTCACGAGCGCGGCGCTCAAGTATGTCGACACGCGCCCGGGCGGCAACATCGCCATCAATCCACCGCCGCAATTCACGCGTCATGCCGATCCCAAGGCACCTTCGCGACTGAATGGCAGCAACGGTCTTGGCATCTACTACAGCGAGGCGATCGACGACAACGCCCAGGTCATCCACATGAGCTTTGGCGTGCCCCAGTTCAATTCACTCACGCAGTTCTTTACGAGCTTTTATAACAGTGGAGCAGGAGTGCTCGCAAGAACCGGGCGCGGCACGACCTTCTTCTACACGCTGGGCAAGGCAGCCGGGTTCGTCGTGTCGCTCATGAGCTGGAGGCTGCTCGCGTTTCATCTGGCCGGCGTGGGCCTGAATTTCCTCATGAACAAGCCCTCCTCGAAGTTCTATTACCTGAAGCGCACGATGCCTGTGTACTGGCAGATCGTGCAGACGATCGTCAACCAGATTGCCGTGAACCTCGGGGTCATTCCGCGCGCCGGCGACGCGGTGGTTGGCGCGGACGTGACGAACATTCCGGGGCTTGGCGATCAGTACCAGTTTGATGCAGCAGGTATTGCACAAATGCAGGCGGCGTGGCCGGACATCTTTTTCAATGGAGGCGGAATCGACGTCTACAAGATGTCGACGCGTGCACGGCGGCTGGAGGCGAAGCAGATTGCGATGTATCAGGCTGCGATGGATACCGGTGCGCTTACGAGCCAGAATCTCGCCTCGGTCATCCAGAACCTCTTCAGTCCTGGCAACAAGCTCGCCGATACCGGCGCACGCTCATTCAGCGACTATATCTCGCAGTGGTTTGGCACGGTCGCCAATGCGCAGGTGAAGCCGGCCGGCGGCGGCGATGACAGTGCGCCAGGCACGAGCGCGCCAGCAGACTCCACCGGCACAACCAGCGCCGACACATCAGGCGCGTCAACAGCCGTTACCCAGACGCAGGATAACGCGACGCTGGATTCGGTCACGGAGAACTTTTCACAGTCCCAGAGCGAGAACGCCGGGTTTTTCGATTTCCTGAACGCGGAGCTCAACGATGGCGGATCGTTCGTCAGTTTCCGCGTGAACGCGACCGGGGCGGTCACGGATTCATTCCAGAACCAGACGGCGGATTCCGAGATCGCAAACAAGATCAACAGCATGTCGAGCCAGGCACGCACGACGCGCTTCGATGCGGCTGGTGGCAATCTCGCGAGTGGTGGCGTGCTGGGACTCGTCGGCAGTGCGGTGAACGATGCACTCGACTTTGCGTCCGGTATCGCCGGCGGCATGGGGCTATCGGGCCTGGCCGCGCTGGGCGGCTCGGCCTTCGTCGATATCCCGCGGCACTGGCAGTCGGCCTCGGCATCACTCGCCCGCACGAGCTATACCGTCAACCTCGTAAGCCCCTACGGCAATCCGGTCTCGCAGCTCATCAACCTCTACATCCCGCTCGCGATGCTGATCGCAGGCGCGTTGCCACTTGCCACCGGCCGGCAGTCCTATACGGCACCATTCATCTGCGAACTGTACGACCGTGGTCGCTGCCAGATACGGCTCGGCATCATCGACAGTCTCTCCGTGACACGAGGCACGGGCAATCTCGGATTCAATAACGATGGGCGGGCACTGGCGATCGACGTAACGTTTACGGTTGCCGATCTTTCGTCGCTGGTGTATCTGCCGATCAGCCAGGGCTTGAGCACGGCGGCCGCGCAGACGGGGGCGAGTCTCGGGTTCGCCGTGACAGAAGGCGCGGCTGCGGTTGCCGGTGCCGTGGGAGGTGGTGCTATCGCGGGTCCGGTGGGGGCGGTCGCGGGTGGGGCGGGTGCGGCTGCCGCGGCGCTGCCGGTGGCAGCCGCAGTCTCGGCCGCGGGAGCGGCGCTTGGAACCGTGGTGGACACGGTATCGAACGTTGCAACGTCACTCGACAATATCTTCGATGGCGACAATCCCTTCACCGACTATATGGCCGTGCTGGGTGGTCTTGGTCTTGCGGACCAGATCTATGTTTTCAGAAAGCTGAAACTCAATCTGACGATGCAGATGGCGCAGTGGAAGTCCTGGCTTTCACCCGCGCACTGGGCGAGCTTCGCGGGAGACCTGATGCCGGCGCGTTTGATCTCGGGATTTTTCAAGGGTATTGATTCGAATATCTGAAAAGAGCATTCCCTACGGAAAAAAGAAAAACACATAGCCCCCAATGGTAGGGCATCAGAGTCGTTGCGACGGACCTATTGGTCCGGCCGCAACTCTCCGAATACCAACCAGGTCCGGCTTCTGAACAGGGAAAAACAAAATCCGCCATCCGGGCTCGAAAGGCGTGTTCGCTTACCAGAGCGCTTCGAAGGAGGAAATGTAGTGGTGAATGCTGAGCAGCGCGGGCGCGCCCAGCGCAGACGCGAGCCACAGCGTCGCTGGGGGCGCTACGTACCCGACCCGGGCACGATTCTGCTCCTGTATCGCATGTTCTTCGCTCACTGTAACGACTGTTGTCTGAACACCAGCACGCTTTCGAAGTATTCGTCCTTTGCCTGAGGCCGAGCCATACTTGCTGCGTGTTTCGTAAGTTGGAGTTTGATTTCGCGCTCCAGTCTAAATCCAGATGAAATCGCCAGTGCCGAGTAGAGTTGGCCGCAATTCACCACGTGCTCAATCTCTTTTCTTTTGTGAGAGTAGAAGACGTGCTGCGTCGCAACAACTAACAGCAACAGGCCATCTCCTTTAAGGGCGGTCTTCGCCGCCGAGAAAAAATCTTTGATCAGGTGCAGATACTCGATAGTGGGCTTGAGCTTCCAGATCGAGCGCATTGCATCAGTCTGCAGATTCCCAATTCCTTGATCGGCACCTAGGTACTGGATTAAGGCGGCAATCTCGGGCGCATCGAACCATTCTTCGCTGGGACATTCCGTTGAAGAGGGAGGCGCCTTCGAAGCCATCGCTGGGGCGTCGACTGCAAAAAAGGACAGCGCACGTGACGACGTATAGTGTTCACGTCCAGAAGACGCTGGCAAATACGGTGGGCTGGTTATGACTATGTCTACCGCCTTTTTCAAGCCCCAAGTGGAGAAGTCGCCGGCCGACCCTCTTCGTGCGCTGGTCTTGCCCAGCTTCCACGGCAAAATCCCTGAGAGTTCGGCGAATACATCACATAGCTCGACGCAGCGCATTGCCTTTTCGCGGAAACGGTCGACTGCTCGTAATCGAAGGACCTCAACGGTGTAAGCCCCGTTGCCGATACCCACATAGCGGTAGCGCACTTTTTTCGTAAGGGCATCGCTTGCGAGCACCGGTACGATTGCCGTCGACAACACGTTTTTGATCGAGCGGTAAAGCCCCCTCAAGAGCACAGCATCGCTGGTTACTTCCTCGAACTCGCGGGTCCCGAATTTCCGATCGCGGTTCTTAAGCTTTATTCCTAGCTCTTCGGGAAACGCCGAATGATCGTCAGCGGTTGGCGTTATCGTTTCGAACGCTTTTTGTGCTAAATGAAGGTCCTGCTTCAGCGCAGTCGCACTCAAAAACGGCGTGACTTTCGAGGATGAGATGAGCTCGCAGATGGGGTCGAAATCTATGCCGTATGACTCGAGCCCAAGTAAGCTCGCTTCAAGCAATGCGGTGCCGCTACCGCAAAAAGGATCTACCACGCGGGCATGCTCCGGCGCATAAATATTTAGAAGCGCTCGAATCATTCGGGGGAAAAATTTCGCCTTATAGATGTGGAGATCGTGTGTGAGTGTCAGTGTCGTCCGCTTCGCACCACCAATTCGATGCGATTTCGGCACGGGATTCGTGACCTCAGATAGCAAAATCTCATACAGGCACTCAAGTCGTCCTCGGAGCAGATCGCCTTGCACCGCGGAGACCCCTTCGATCTCCAGGACATAATACAGGGACAGGGTAACCATAGCGCGACCACCGGGCAATTCGGTCGCTGGTAGATGCGGAAACTGCGGGAGCGTCGTAGTGCTGCTCCAAAACGCAATTTCTTGAAAAAATGCAGTCCGTAGAGCGAAGGCGGCCAGAGTTGCAGATGTAACGTTGTTAATGCGGACCGCTACTGCGCTTAAGTTGTTCGCAAGAAGTGCGTTCTCTGCAACCACACGAAGCTCAGCAGGCAGAGACCGCCTGAGAGCGTCCGCATTCTTGACGGGTTTGCAATCGTCGCCGCATAGAGCTTTGGCTTCCTCAAGCGCTAGTGAAAAATCGGTTTCTTGCTCAACGTTGCTCCGCAGAATTGCTAATGCATTAAGAACAGGCATAATTAATTTTTTCCACCTACGGGAATGGTCATCCATTCCTCAATTAATGTGTTTAAACGACCGTAACGCAACGACTCGCCTAGTCGATCAAAATTAAATAATTTCCGCAGCGTCTCGTCATTGATATGAGGGTTGTTGAAAGTTAGTATCCCCTCATAGAGCCATTTAAGGCGGTCCCGCTTGATAGCAAACTCCTCGAATTCTGGCAGATCACGAAAGTCGACATTTTTGCCCCAGCGAATATCGAGGAGTTTCTCAAGGTAGGCCGCATGCATAAAGAGGGGATCCAAATTGGCGACGAGCGCCGACTTAATTGTCAGATCCGGCGTTTGCAGTGCATAGTAGGCACCGTATTTGATGAGCTGGTAGGTTCCTTTCTTAACGTCGTCTGTACGCCCAAGACCGGGTTTCGTTTTATTGGAGTCGATCTCATCACCCCAACCATTAGCGATGTAGCCAAGTGATATCTGTGAGCCGGTACGCTGGGTTTTGGGAACACTGTAAGCCTCGAATATCTCTTTCCATGCTTCAAACAGCACGAGAAAATTCTCCGGCACACTTATCCAGTCGGTGAGGGGAACGTAGGGCCAGTCTTTTTCGTCGACGTGTGGCAGAGGAATATGTAATTGACGATGGGGAATAAATAGACTCAAAGGATACTTACGAAAATCCACGTTCACTAAAGCGTGTCGCGCTTCTTCAATCGGTCCATCTTCGCCTTCCTTCGTGAGCGATCCGTCTAGCTTGGCGGCAACCGGGAAAGTCACGAGAGGTGAGGACTTGACCTCTAGGAGCACCAACAGATCTTCGTTGAATACAACTGCGTCCACATCGTGAGATTGTTTCGCAATGGGTGCGAGCTGAATATTTTCATCCGTGGCCTTCGCAAGCAACGTCAGTAGAAGTACCGTTATGGTAGAGGTGATTTCCCCAATGTGATGACTGGTCGGTTTGTGCTGTGCTTTTTCAATTCTAGCATCAAGACCCATCGAAAGACAGCAGTCCGGGCATTGTTTAAGGAATGAAAAATACGCCTCATGCTGCCGCGATTCACCTTCAACATGAGCGTCGCAGTAAATCCATCGATCATTGGTTAGCCGGTCGTGCAAATATTCGGCATTGCAGGTCAGGTCGAACAAAAACGCGAGCACGAGTTTCGCGTCCGGCACGGTATTTGGATTAGCGCCCTGCTGGTCCTTAATTAGCAATTCTTTAAAAGAGTTGATTGCCGTTCCAATAAGCCGGCGCGCGGCCGGGGCATCCATATACTTTGATGCCAAAACATTTTCTTGGATCAGTCGGCGCAACGTATCGAGTTTGGCGCTTGTGTCAGTTCTCTTATACTTCGGGAATTTTTTTAGATCGATTAGCATGTTTTATGTGACAGTTCGCTCAACTAGACGGCTCGACCGGCGGCCTCCGTGAAGGCTAATATTGTACCTCTCTGCTACCATCTGTCGCTTCCAGACAGAATTGATCAGGGAACACATGACGGCAACAACGCAGTCCGGCTTGCGTCTGTCTGATGCGCTTGCTGCGGTTCGGAGAGCAGCCGCATCAAGCGCACGCCGGGGTTCTGGGCGCATCAACCTCAAGTAGGAAGGCTGGTTCCGACGGCAGGGCCGCACGTGCATGACCTGTCGCTTGTCAGGCCGGTGAATCGGTTTCAGCCAGTGAGCCAGTTGATCTGGGTATTGGTCATGGTGACCTGGGTTGCTGAGTTGGATGAGAGGAGACCGATCGTACCCGCATTGGGCTGGCTACAGACCGGGTCGTTGGGAAGCGATTGAGTGACTGCGATGCCGGATGTCACCTGGACGGCTGTCGTGCTCGTCGCCGCGTTGACCCCGGCGGAAATGCCGGCCTGTGAGGGATCGACCGGCGTTCCGGTGCTGCGCAGTGCCGGATCGATGTAGGAGCCCGGGTACGTGTTCTTGAGCAGCAAATCGACATTGGTGACGGGGCATGCCGCGGCGAGGCCGTATAACTGTTCCCCGAGATCGCTGCTGCTGGCAACGCCTGCTGCGAGCACGCTGTTGAAGTTGTCTGTGCCGCCAATGATCGACGAGATGTCGATGGTATTGTCGTCCGCACTAGGGGTCGAGCGTGTGCAGACGTTCCACGAGGGCGCGGCGGTATCGAAGACGGACATCATCTGCGTGTACGTCGTCGAATCGAGCGCTGGCGTAGCCTGGGTGACATTGCCCGATGCCGTGCGGACGTAGGTCTGCGCGAACTGCGAGATCACGCCGGGATTCACTGCGGCAATACCGGCGGCCCCCGCCACCGCCACGAGGCTCTGGAGACTGGCGAGGTCGCCCGTGCGGACGAGACTGGGCAGCGTCTGTTTGACGATCGCCGACAGTACGGTCGGACTCGTGATCTGGCTTACGAGCGGCTGGAAGACTCCGCTGACGCCAAGACTCGCACACTGGTTGATGACCCCTGCGGCGACACCGCCGAGCGCCTGGTTGTCGATCATCATGAACGACGAGGATCCGGAGAAACTGTTGATGAGCTTGCCCAGGCTCTGGATGTCGCCGATCGCACCGTTCGTGATGCTGCTCATGACGCCGCCCACGCTCGTCTGCACGCTGCCGACCACCTGGGCCGACGCTCCGATGCTGCTCTGGATCGAAGGGGAGAGTGCAGTAAAGGCGCTGTTGACGGTGCCACTGAGCGTGCCGCCTGAAGCGGCCTGCACAAGAGTGTTCGACGCCGTGAGAATGCGCGCGATCGTGTTCTGCGGGTTCATGAGCAGCTGACCGTTGGCTACGCCTTGCACCAGCGGTAGCAACTGCGCAGCCGCGGCGCCTGCACGCAGCATGCCGATCAGGTTGACGTCGTATTTTGCCGCAAGGCTCTGGATCGAGTTGATGATGCCAGCTGCAGTACCGCTGTAGACGTCGACAGCCGCGAGGTTGTCTCCGGGACCCGTCAGGAAGCCTGGATTGGCCAGTGCGCCGGATGGCATGTTTGACTCCTGCTGCGTTACTCCTGCCAATGCTGGGTTACGTCGAACTTCACGACGGGCGCCGGCGGCCAGGGAAAGCTCGCCTTCAGGTGGCGGCGGATTTCCTCCAGGCCATCACAGAGCCACCCGGAAATCGGGCTGTGGATCTGAAGCTGCTGTGGCCCATGCAGGTAGTAATAGCCGAACGGCAGCGTTGAGGCGATCATGGCCTCGCGAATATCATCGTTCTGCACGATGCGGTAAAAGTTCGCTTCGTTGATGATCTGGCTGAAGTGCTCTCTCCAGACCATCCTTTTCGTTTTCGCGTGCGCCTTTGCGCGGCTGCCGCACAGGTTGCGAAACTCGTCATCAGGTCTTTCGCACTTGATGTAATACCAGAAGCCCTCCATCGAGCGAAAAGGTCCATAGACCGGATGAATGAACGGGGTGACGCTGTAATGGGCAAGCTTTCTTCCGAGTGCTGTTTGTCCGCTTGTCGAAATGTTGATATGGGTGATGCCATCGTCCTCGGGTTTCATGCCAGCAAAGGTGATGGATGGCGACAGGGCGGTTTCATGGAATGCCGTAGTCATGACTCGATCTCTGACGGGATTGTGTCGCTTGTGAACTGTCCTTTCTGGCTGGTGACGCCAGCCCCGGGTAGCTATCAGGACGCCTTACGCCGTATCTCAGGCAAGCGCAATCAGGGATTGCGGCACGGCATTGGACAGCAGTGACGCCGTTTCTTCCTCGTTACGAACGGGCTCGCCAGATTCATCAAGGAGCTCGGGGCGTTTTGCGAATTCGACGGTGGTTCCGTGAATCGAGACGCGGCCACTGTAATAGTGGCATCTCACCGAGAACTCGACTTTTATGACCTGCAGAAAACGCAGGCCCTTGAGGAAGACCTTGAACGTCATCCCGTCCCGGGAAAGCTCCTTGGTCAGATTGCCACGCGCAGTGGTGAAGTCTTTCGGTGTCCGGGGAACGCCGTTTCGTGGATCGTTGACATAGTCGTCGAGCAGATCGCTGAACCGCCCGGGGCCGATGTCGAGATCGACCAGCATCTGGCGAAAGAGATCAGCGAGGATGCCGTTGGGCGAAACCACCTGATGATCCCTTCTGCTACCGAAGTCGATCAGGGCTTGATGGATCGATGGGCTGCCGGTGTAGTAGTGGCACCTGACGCAGAAGTCGAACTTCCTGACCTGCAGAAAGCGCATGCCTTTGAGGAAGACCTTGAACGTCATTCCTGAGCGCGACAGCTCCTTCATCAGGTTGCCACGTGCAGTGGTGAGATCCTTCTGGGTCTGCGCAATGCCGTGTCGCGGGTCGGTCACGTACTCGCGCAGAAAATCGCTGAAACGCCCTGGACCAACGTTGAGTTCGACCAGCATCTTGCGGTAAAGATTGGCCAGAATTCCATTGGGACCGGCGGTGCGGTGGACGTCCTTGTCGCTGGATTTGAGGATGTGACCGAGCTGTTGCGAAGCCATGATCGCATTCCTTGCAGAAAAACTTGTGAGAAAACGTGTGAAGCGGCTTGTGATGGGCGACGGGCGCGCCTGCGCAGATTGTCCGGCTTGCGGTCTCGTTCAGCGCCCGATTTCGTGACTCATTCCGATCAGTACGATGACGAGCCGTCTGAGATTGACGAATACCCGAGTGAGCATGCGCAGGTTGTATTGATGAATGCCGGTCTCGGCTCCATCGCTCTCACGCATCAGCGTGCATAAAATCAGGATTTCGTTTTTGAACCGGGCAAGGTGCTCCGGGACATTGATGTAGAAGCCCTCCTTTGATTCGAAGAACCGGTCAAGGGTGGTGGCGTTGCCATCCAGCATCGCCCATTGCGGCGGCAGTGGCGTGCCTGTCGCGAGTCTCGCATTGATGGCCTTCAGTTCGTCGCAGTACTGGCCAATCGTTGCGTAGAACGGCCGGATATCGAAGCCGAACGAATCGGACAGACCGAAGCGCTGGAACCTCTCGATGTCCAGGCACTGGCATAGCACTTCGAGCATCGCGCGGCCTGCCTCGTGACTGGACATCGCCCGTTCTTCGCGGATCAATCTGGTGACCAGCCGATCCGTGCGTTTGCTGCGAAACCAGTGGGAGAGTCGAAAGCGCCACGATTGCATGGAGTACCTCATACGCCCGGGTTTTAGCGCAATCGTTCATTTCTATGATAGTCGCCAGGATTGAATTCGTGAGGAATGCCATGTCCAGTACTGTTTTGCGGGCGGATCAGGATGACGGGCCAGAACATGCCGTGCCCGTATTCGAGGTGCCCGACGATGAGGATAAAGTCCTCGATTACACATTGCGCCAGCGTCAGGCAATCATCGTGACCATGGCGGGAAACAGCGGGGAGAGCCTCAGCAAGCTCTCCCCGCGCGAGATGGACGTTGTACTCGCCGCGCTCGACGGTATGGATCGTGTCGCGCTTGGCAGGAAGCGTCTGAAGTCGGAAAACATTGCGCTGGCCAACCAGGCTGCCGCTGCTGCCGTCATCGCAAAGATTCTCGGTACACCCGGAATCGGGCAGGCTGCGCCGAGGCCGGGCGGGCAGTCAGATCAGCACTCAGGCGAACTGCGCCCTGCGATTCCGATGCTGCCGTGTGATGTGCCCGAACCCGTCTTCGTGCCAGGGGAAACGGACATGGAAGCCGCGCAGATGAATGTTGACTCGTTCATGGCCGGCTTGGGCACTGCTGGGTGAATGTGACGAGCCGAAGGGCGCCCTGCAGGCATGACCAGCGTCCGCCTCCTGCCACCCCGCGGAGGCGGACTATGCCGCCGGTATGCCGGCAGGCTCTGCGATACTGAAGTACTTCACGTCGATCAGTTCCAGTCCGACAAATCCGGACGTCAGCATCGTGATGGCGGCAAACGGATGGGCGCCGTCACGGACCAGTTCATCAAATGTTTTCTCGTCGGGTCTGTGGTTGAAATAGAGCGCGGGAACGATCACGTTGATGTCCGCAAGCGAGGTCTTGCTGAAGGCCTCGCCATGCATGTGAAGCCACTCTTCATATTCATACATGAAGAGAATGTCGAAGTTCGCTTTCACGAACGCCGGTGTCAGCTGGCCGGGCGCGTAGTCGACCATTTCAACTGGCGAAGATCCACCGCTCCAGAGTGCAATGACCCCCTGCAATGCGTCGAGCGTGGGTGCATCGAGCCGGTATGGCCAGGTGTTCACGAGGATGCGCACCCCATCAAGCCATGGACGGGTGCCCACGATCCGCGAGAGCGTGCGGGAGAAGTCACCCAGCAGGGTGGTCAGCGTGGTGATCGTCGAACGTTTGAGCGTCTCGACATCGCGTGCCCGGTACATCTGGCGAAATTCCGCAGTGTCCACGCCTTCAAAAACATCTTCTTCGCGCTGGTGATAGCTGGCTGAGAGCGCGCGACACGCGAGCGTATCGCTCATGCGCGCGAGGGTGCCCAGACGGGTATCGAGCAGGCAGTCGAGGAAGATCAGGACAGTGGCAAAATTCGTTCCATCTTTCATCGCGTTTTCATGGCTGGACTTCATTGCGGGTGGCCTTCTGACGCTTTGCGCGAGGCGCCCCAACGAAAAGATGGATGAGCAGCAGCACGCTGAGCCACTTGTTCTGCAGCAACAGGTCCTGGGTGAGAGCCGGGTCGGGCAGCGATTCGTGAATTTCGGAGGGTGTTGCGACGAGCACCTGGCGCTGCGTGGTCTGGGAGCCCGGTGGGGAAAATGGGGCGTCTCCCGCGACGGCAAACGCGAGCGATTCGACAAGGTGCATGTACCGGCTGAACGATGCACCCCATCTTGAAAAAAATACGAACACGATCATGAGGATGAAGTCGCACACCTGCGGATCCACAAAGGCGAGATTCACCGCCCGGTCGAGTCCCTTCGCGCTCGCGAGCAGATAGGGCTTGTCGGCGAGGATCAGCGACATCAGGAAATCCGTGAGCTTTTCATGCAGCTCCTCGTTGCCTGCCGCGATGTTGTTCAGCACAAATTCCACGCTTTCCGTAAAGATCAGCGCTGTGTCGCGCCACTCGTCGCTTGTGAGAGACATGGCCCAATTCCCTCCTCCTGTCCCCTGGTGAGCGCCATTACAGTCCCTCAGCATCGAGGTGCATGGACAGCAGCATGACGCGCAGCGCCTGGGTCGACTTCACGCCACCGCGGAACGGTTCGATCGCCTTCTGCGAGGCGCCGCCCGTGCGGGCGAAGCTCTCGTTCATGGCGTTGAATCCCTGGGTGTCGCCACCTCGCAGGGTGATCAGCTCGTGCAGGGTCTTGTCCAGATGGAAGGCGGCGAGCACCTGGTTTTCAGGAAACGAAATCTTGCTCGCTTCCGACTTGCCGGAAGGCTGGCCGGTGAGATCGTCGACGCTGCGGTTATCCTCGGGAATCGAGATCTTCTTCACGAGCAGCTGCGCCTGGCGGCACAGCGTGAGATCGCACACCAGATACCGGACCGGCGAGAGATAGGGCGGGGCATCGTTACCGTTGTCGATCCAGATGCGTTCGAAAAAATTGTGGCCGAGCTCGTCGGCGATCGCCAGGTTGTTGGCGACGGTGACTTTCTCCTTCGAAAGGTTGGGCGCCACGATGGCAAGCCGGATTTCACGGCGCTCGAGCCTGCCCATGAAGGCGTGGAATGCCTCATCGTCCATGCCGGCAAAGAGCGCCCGGTAGATCCTGACGTTGCTGTCAGAGCCGGGAATAAGCTTGCCGATATACTCAAGAAGGAACTTCTCTGTCTCCTTTCTTTTTCCGGGTGGGCTGTCCATTGCGGTGCTCATTCCATTGCTCCGGATCGCGGTTGATCAGAAAGATGGAGGGTTTGATCTGGTGGTCTTCGGCCTCCTCGATCATGTTGCGGGTGCCGGGCGAGACGCCATCCCAGAAACAGACGACGCGTGTGGCCACGCGGGCCATCTCGCGGTTTCGCTGATGGCCTGCGCGCGCGTTGTAGGGTCTGCCCGTCACGGCGCTCTTCTTGATGTAGGAGTTCGGCGCGCCCAGGTTCTCCCAGTCCGCAGGATATTCGGTCCACGCCTGACCACGGGCACGGCACCAGCGGATGATCATCTCGTCAGGACCGCTGGGAGCCTTGCCCGAGATGAAGATCACCGATGCGCCGGGGCGCACGTTCCTGTCAAGCCACGACTCGAGAAGTTCGGCGAAAACGCGGTCGTCGTTGAAGGTACGGCTACCCGCGACGACGACCGCTTCGTCGAACGAGCGAATCGCGGTGTGGCTGAGCGCAGTGTGGCCGATCATCAGGGGCGGCAGGGCGGTCAGCCGGGACGGCGCCGGCGGCGGCAACCGGGGAGCAACCCGGGAGCTCAAAGCGAGCCGGGAAGCTGATGCTCCAGAATGAACGGCAGCACGCCCGTTTCGAAAAGTTTTTTCCAATCCTGAATACTCCCTTCCTTGTCTACCAGGCAGTACCGCACGTCGATGGTGTCGATACGTTCACGTTGATTCAGTTTGGCGAAGATAACGCGCCACGCACGATTGATGGCGAAGCGCTGATAGTGGGGGTCAGATAGCGTATCGACCCCTGACTGGAGAAATCTCAGCCAGGCCTGTGGCTCCGGATGAAGGTTTTCGGCCAGCAGGCCGGTCACAAAAGCAGCAAGATTGTCTGGCGCAGCCGGCATGGGTTCAGGCCCGCCGGAGGTGTCGATCGGGTGACTCATGATGAGCGCTCTGTCCAGTAAGTAATATAGGTTTCACCGCGCGTGCATTCCAGGCACGTCCATCACGCATGCACGGTTGCGCGTTCTGCGTCCCGTGCGCGGTACTGTTCCATGCATGCCTGGTATCGCGGCCTGACAGTCTTCCTGTCCTCCTCGAGCCAGTACGGCACGTAACGTTTGGGATCGCCAACGGGCAGGCTCATGCGGAGCAGATCCATCGTCGAGAGGTAGGGGAGCTCCCGTGCTTCCCCCGGTTCATGGGTCCACCACCCGCGTGTGGTCAGCAAAACCGTCCAGTCGTAGCCCTGCGACTTCAGGTTCTCATACAGCGCTTTCGGACCAATGCGGTACTTTTCCGGCTGGGAGTGCCAGAGATAGCCCATCTGGCACATCTCCGAAGTGATCGCAAGCGCCCGCCGCAAAAGAGGATCGGCATCGATCCGGGCGCGCACGGAGGTGCGTTGCAGCTTCACGTCGGGGTAGAGCGCGAGCGCATAGCTGGTGTTGCTGCCTTCCAGCCCATAGCGGGCGTTTTCCCGGATGTGATGAAACTCGGTCAGCGACGGCAGCACGCCGTCGGCCTGCGACACGATGAGGGTGACGGGCATGCCCGACGGCCCGGCTTTGCCGCGCAGGTTACGGATCTGTACGGCATTCAGGTCGGTATCGTGCGCCATGTCATCGCTGCTGTTGCGCGGATACTCCGGCCCTTTCGTTCCCTGGTTCAGCAGGGGCGCGGCACTGAATGCGTGCCAGCAGTTGTGCGTGAGGAATGTGAACTTGGCCGGTACGCCCTTGATCTTGTCGCCGTTGCGCAGATACTTGAGCATGCTGGATTGAACGCCAGCACCGGGTGGCCCGCCCAGGTCGATCACCTTGCCGATATGGGCCGTCATCAGAAGATAGTCGTAGACACTGGTATGGGTGCGCGGCACTTCCATCAGGATGCGGTTCTTCACGCGCCCCTGCTGCATGTCGATGGTATTGCCCTTCGCCTCGCCGAGTTCGATATCGTCCTGCATCTCGATGATGTTGCTGGTCTCGAATTCACTGAAGGAATCAATTTCCGTGAAGGTCGGGATGAGCATCCGGAAGGGGCCGGAATGCTCGCGGTTCCAGTGCGGCGTGTTCACAGCGATGTCACGGCGCTTTCCCTTCTCCTCCAGTTCCTCCTTGTGAATGCGATACCACTCGTCGCCCACATAGACAGTTTTGTCGGTAATGATCCAGCGGCCGTTGCGCAGAATGTTTTCGTCATGAAAATCGCCGATATTCGCGGCAACCTTGACCTGATGCTCTTCATGAATGTTGGTCTCGGTGTCATAGGTCTTGGCGGTGGAATGCATCATGCGCGCCATGGCGGTGAGCATCATGAAGCGCTCGATCGTCGATTTGAAGTTGTTGCCGATGCCAACGATGCCGGTGATAAATCCGAGTCCGCCATTGAGGATCGATTCGCCGCGTCGTCCCTCGATGTAGTGCCCGGTCGGGATGTCCAGACACGCGCCGAGATTGATCATGAGCTTGACGTTGGGCGCAGGCGTCATCCTCGACCGAAGATCAATGTCCTGGGTCATCTCGCCTCCGTGTCAATTGCAAACTGATCTGGACTGCTTACAGATGATGATCTTCGAAAGTTAGATTTTATGACCGCCCGCCGGGCGCCCGCATGAGGGGACACAGACCATGACGACCCTGCTCAAGAACCAGCGCAAGGTGGTGGCGCTGGAGGCATTTGCCCTTCAGGATATCGCCGGATTGCTGCGCCGGGCCTTTCCGGCCATCAGGAAGGGCTTTGAGGATCTGGCGGGGCTCATCTCACCCGATGATCGTCCGGTAGTCCTGAGCGCAGACCAGAAGACGTTTCTCGGGCTGCTCGCGGGACACAACTACGTCACGCTTTCGCCACTGCCGGCGCGCGTCCCCCAGGGACTGAAGGTACCGTATCTGGTCTATGCGGAAGCACTATCGGATGCCGTATCTCACGCGGCGCAGATCAATGAAGAGCTTTCGCGCTATACGCTCTTTCTTGGCAGGCTCGTGACAAGCCACGAATTCCAGTACAGCGCGGAGTACGACCCCGCCTACTACAGGGAACTGCAGCGCCAGCGTGAGGACGACAACCAGAAGCTCGGACAGTGCTACCAGACGGGATCGACGAGGACGGAGCGCACCTATGCGGACGTCGTCTCGCGCAATGCTGACTGGAAGACCGTGTTCGAGGTCGCCAACAGGCTCACAGCGGATATTAACCGGGTCGATCGCTCGATCATCACGAAGAAGATCGCGGAATCGGTGCACCTGCTCGACGTGATCGAAAAGAAGATTGTCCGGGAGGAGCTGGAGGGCGTCTCACCCGGGATCGTGACGGAGCTCTCGGAAGGGGCATTCCAGATGGCCTCGCAGCTCGAGATGTACAGCGCCGTCTGGTACAAGGTGCAGACGTTCGTGACGGCTGTGGACTTCAGTGCCGAGGTCGTGCTCCGGGCGTTTGTTGGCAAGGAGCAGGCGAGCCGGTAGCAATCCGGTAATCGAACCATTTTTGTTAAATAAGGTCATGACACGGTATCGCAAAAATATGCCTGTTATTCTCGCGAGCTTCCTTTCATGACGTGCTGATTGCTCTTGCCTTGGAATCTGGCGGACTGGCTAACACTCCGGTCGAGCTGCGAGATGACCAGCCGTGATTTCCGGCCCTATGGGCCACGGCATCCATGCGGCTGACTCTTCCAGGTAATACGGCAAAATTTATTTCGAAAGCCGGCGCGGCTATTGTTGTCACGGCAGCAGCCACGACGGCCGCACCTGCCTGGGCGCATCACCGCCCGCACAACCTGCATCGTGAGCCGGGACACCGGCGCGTTGCGCTCGACGCGCACCCGCAGCCAAAGCGGGGTTTTGTCCACTCCCCCGACGAGGATTCGACGCCTCTCGTTGTACAGGACATGGGGTCAAGTCCAGTGGCAACCGCCGAGCCGCAGACTGAGGTGGCCGATGAGTCCACCACGGCGCTCGAGCGGGTGCAGGAAAAAGCTATGAGCCTCGTCGGTGTGCGGTATCGGTATGGCGGAAGTTCTCCATTGAGCGGATTCGATTGCAGCGGCTTTGTGCAGTACGTGATGCGCCATGCGGCCGGGCTGCAGCTTGGCCGTACGGCGGCGAGCCAGGCGACAGCGGGACAGCAGGTCGGGCGCAGTAACCTGAAGCTGGGTGATCTCGTCTTCTTTCATACCTACGGACGGGGGATTTCCCACGTGGGTCTATACCTCGGCCACGGAAAGTTCGTTCACGCGCCGTCGTCCGGCGGTCATGTGCGCGTTGAAAGACTGGACGATCCGTACTGGCACGTTCACTACGTCAAGGCCGAGCGTCTGAGTGATGCGCAGTTCCGGCAGGACTAACCGTCACGCGTGCAGCGGCGGGCATCAGAGCCGTACGCCGGGGCATTGAGAATCAGGGGATCACCCGCAGGTTCGAATACGTGCCGGCGCTGATGCAGATGTCCTCGCCCGCCTTGACCACCGTCGCATACCGGAAGGATCGCCCTGATTCGGGCCATGTGATCAGCGTTACCGTGGGGCTGGACTTCTCCAGACGCTTGAGCGAGTTGCGATTGAGCAGGTCGATGCCAAGCGTCAGGGTCAGGGGAATCGAAGCTACGCTGTCGGCTGCGTGATAATTTGCGCAAACGCTCATCGAGGCAAAGCCGACGCCATACTCTGGCCGCAATTCCATAACGACCTGTGGCTCTCCTTTTTTCGCAGCGGGTTTTTCCTTCGTTTCGTAGAGATGGCCGGTAAGGTCTGTGGTGGTGATGGACGCATCATGCGCTTCATACAGGCGCAGACGCTCAATGAGGCCGGATATCGCTTCGATCGCACGCATGGCGATGCGCGGCGGCCGGCATTCCCGCGACAGCGGCTTGTGGGTATGGCCGCCGGGCTCTTCATCGAGGCAGTTCAGGTCCAGCCTCCATGTGTTAGGCCTCAGCAGGGCAGCTGTGCCCCAGGTAATCAGTTCGCGGTGGGTAGTGGGACTGAAAAGCTGGTCCAGACGCACAATGATGATCGAGTCGAGGCCGGCCGCCAGTTCCGTGGTGTAGTTGCGGATGAGCTCGATTGCCGGATCGGGTGCGCTGAGTCTCGTGACCGTATGCGCGCCGTCGCTGATGCGCTTGCCGAGCAGCTCGTCTTCCTTGCCATGATCTCCGAGATAGTAGACGCCAGGCTGCTGGTACTGTGCCACGCTGTTGAAGTACAGACACCGGTTGGCGAGCATCGGATGACGGCCGGTATCGTATTTCCAGTATCCCTGTGCGGCTGCCGAGCTTATCTCGTTTCTGGGAAGTCCCTGGGCGGACAGCGCAATGCCGATCGTGGCGAGCTTGTCGGCCAGCACGTTGCCCAGATGATGACTATGGGCTTTGACCCAGATGAACCTGACGTCCACGCCACGTTCCAGAAGGCGCGTTCTCGCAGCGGTCAACTCCTTCCAGAGTTCCACATTGGAAACGGGCCTGCCGCCGCGTCTGATCCAGCCATTCTTCTCCCACGTGTCAACCCAGCTTTCCATTCCCCGGCGTACATATTCACTATCAACCCTGATGACAACGCGCTTCACGTCAAAGTCCTGGGCATACTCGAGCGCGCGCGCGGCGGCCGTCAGCTCGCCGATGTCGTTGCTGGGTCTGCGCTCGCCAGTGATGAGCATGGAGCCGTAGCCGTCGACATAGTGGATCGGCGTGACTTCAGTGAGACCGACGCGCTTCGCGGCATCGTACTTTTCGACGTAGCCCTTGCGGGTGAGCAGCCAGCGGCTGTTGCCGCTGCCTTTCGACGGCGCGGAGTCGGCGTAGAGGTAGCCGTGGACCCCCCATCCCGTTGGCCCCGGATTCGGGTTGCTGCCAGCGTCCGTATACAGAACGAGACCGGTCGTTACCTCACTCGCAAGCCTGTCCGGGACGTCATCTGCGGGACGACTGGACGAATTGACCGGGGGCGTGTCTGCCGCGTCTGCGTCCCTGGCTTCCTTCTCGAGAAACCCGTCTTCTGCGTACATCACGCCTCCCCATCAAGTCCGGACCACACGATGGAAGGAGCCGGTAACGTTTTACGGTGCGGTGACGCGGCAGCGATGCAGGTAATCCTGATATGCGGTGTCCAGCGAGCGCTTCAGGCGGACGATGTAATGATGCAGGTCGATGATGTGCCGGTCGGAAATGGCGAGCGCCGACGCGGTATCGCCGGGAAGGACCGCGTCGAGTTCCTTGAGTGGCGCTTTGGGTACGGCCGGGAGATCGGGCATGACAAAGCGGGTACAGACGTCCTGCGCATTGATGCCCTCGTGGGCCTCATGGTTGGTCTGTGAGCTCGCCGGTGCTCCTGGCGGCGTGTGCGTCGATGTGGCGCGGTGCGTTTCCGGCACTTCTGGAGGACGGATGGCGGGGTGCTCGGCATTATTCGCGGGTGATGGCAGCGTGAAAACATAGAGCACGGTGGGAGCGGAGGAGGGAGGTGCTGTGCTGACAGGATTGATCGTGATGCAACCTGGTAGCAGGGCAAGCGTGATGCCCGGGAGAATCCATCCGTACTGGAGCATGGTCGGACCTATCGTCAGTTGTCAGGTTCCCAGTCGGTGAGCGCCGCGCGTAGCCGGTCGACCGGATCGGATTGCGCCGCGGATGCGGAAGCCGCGGCCTCGTGACCAGCGTCCGCGGCGCGATGATCTGAAGCGTGTTCCCCGTCATGCTCCCTGTACTGCGTTGCGAGTTCCTGATACTGACGCTGCAGTCGTACATAACTGATCAGGATGGACACGAATCTCGCGTCCGCGCCGAGACTGACCACGCTGAAAATAAAGCTCGACATCACGAGGACGCTGAAGATCGCACGTCGCCGGTTGCCCCTGAGAACCTGTGTGAAAGGCTGGTCGTTGAGCACCATCTCCCGCACGACTGACCATGTCACGGTGAACAGCTTTGTGACGTACTGGAAAACAGGCATGCAGCACCTCGAATTTTATGGTCCTGGAAAGGCGGGACGCTGGATGCCCCTTTTGCCTCATTAACGACACTCTGGCGGGAGCGCGAACGCGATGTATCTGCTCAAAGGTTTCATCAATAATTCGAAGCTCGCGAGCGCCGCTCCTGCGGGCACGCTTGCCGTGATCGGCGCGCTTTCGGAACTCTCGAGTACCTACGCGATCACGAAATCCATGTTTTTTGAGGAGTCGAGTCCAGACCTCTTCTTCGTGAGCTTTACCAGCGCGGACGACACCGGCACGGTGCAACCACCGCCGGGAATCGCGACACAGGTACTCCGGTTCGCCGCTTGGGTGTACGCGCAGACGCAGGCCATCCCGAACCCCGGCGAGATCGCGGCACAAACCCTGCTCGACGGGTTATTGGGCCAGTTCCAGACCGAGGCACAGAATTTCACGTGCGGCACCATGGTGACCGACGGCACGTACTGGGTGCCGGAATGGCTGCAATGGGAAAACCTCACGGATCCGGTTTATGGCTCGATCACGACGGGTAGCACCTGCCTCATCCGGATCTGGTTCACCGATGCGGCGTTCGCTGCACAGTACGATGACTACACGATCCTCGTCGTGCCGCCGATCCAGAATCTCGATGACTTTTTCACGACCTCCTCCAACGTCGCCGCACTTGTCGCGGCGCAGTCCTATACCGATACCATTGCGCTGGTCAACGCGGCCAGAGGCAATAATCCGGAAACAATGATTGAGGCACTGAGCTTCAATTACATCGATCCGAATAACCCGGCCAATACGATACCGACAAACTGGACGATCCTGATTTACGGACTGGCCGGCAACAATATCGACTCGATTGCCAATGCCATCATCAATTTCATTCTGGCCAACAGCGCGCATGACCAGGCCGACTGGGAAACGATCCTGCCGGACATTTTCAGACGAACGGAATTCACTCTCGTGCCGATGTGGGACCAGTTCGCGATTCCGGATCGTAGCCAGCAACGCGGGATTTACTCGCCAGTCGCCAACCTCAGCCGTGCCAATGCCATGATCAATCAGGTCGCGGCGTATGGTTCGAATCATATTGATTCGAACGCGTGTGTGCAGACCGTGCCGTATAAATGCGTAGCGCTCGTGAGCTGCGGTTCACCGAATAACAGGAACGGCGCATTCCAGATCGTGAACGTGTTTCCGGATATCCTTTCGGTGCCCACGCAAAGCGTGGATTTCAACCGCATGGCGGTCGACACGCAAAACTTCCTGCTGCTCCTCGTTGACATGCTCAAAACCGCGGAAACGCTGACGCAGTTCGGTAGCGTCCCGGCAGGCATGACCAAGCTCGTGCGCAACAATATTCTGTATCTCGTCTCCAGTTATGGGGGCATCAGCTATCTGATGGTCACGCTGTCAAACTTCCCCCTTCCCGGTGTGCCGGCTCCCGTACAGCCCGCCGACACTGCATCGCTCACTTCGTGAACCAGCCTGCCATGACGACACCCCTGAATCCGAACGTCGGTGCATCGGGTCTGTGGTCGCTGGTTGCACCATTCGACCAGCTGATCTCGCCCGCATTGGCGTACAGTTGCGTGGCGGTACGCCTGCTTGTCGATATTATCGCGGCCGGCGGCGATCCCTTTACGCTCTACTATCAGCCGCAGGACCTGACCCAGACCGACTACCAGAATGATGTCGCCGCTGGCGCCGCCATCGTTTCACTGCAGGCCACGGGCGGCAACTGGGTGTATGTACCGAGCACGTACATCAGCCAGATGCCTAACGCGAACAACATCCCGTATCGGGGTATCGTGCTTGGCGTCAATCTCGGTGCGTTGCCGGATTCGCTCGACCTGACCTACGTGAAGTCGCAGGTGAGCGCCGCAGTGCAGGACGCGATCGGTGTGCACCCAGGCGCGGTGACATCGCTTGCCGTGACGTCGAAGACCCTGATCAGCCCGCAGGAGGATGCCTCGATCACCGCGAGCCGTGAGGCGCTGATGGGTAGCAAGGGCACGCCTACAGCCCAGTTGGCCGCAGCGCGCGCCCAGATCGCGACACTGCAGCAGCAGATCGCGATGCTCTCGCAGTTCATCCAGAGTCTGGTCGATGACGGAACGATTCCCGGTGGCGATATTCCTGGCACGGGAGGCGGTACGAAAATCCTGCCGACAGTGACGGCGACGTTTGATCCCGAATTGCTGCCAGACGGCATGGAACTCGCAAACAGCAACATGACGGTGGCGGCGAGCGCGAACGAATGGCTCACTGCGCGCACGACTTACGGGCAGGTTTCGGGCTACTTCTACGCCGAGGCGACCTATGACCGTCTGACGGGGGCTGTAGGGTTTGGTCTCACTAACCAGTTCGGGGCACCGGTAGGCGAGCTGGGCGCAGACGCGAACAGCATCATGATGTTCACCAACGTGGCCAAGGCCACGAGCGGCGTCTACTACCTGGGCGCCGTCGTGGATTCGACCGGCGCGCAGCCGCCATCGCAGGGCATCACGGTGGGCATGGCGGTCAACCTCACCGACGCGCTCATCTGGTTCTACAACCCGATCACCCAGCAGTGGAACGGCGATGCGCCGAACAGCCAGAATCCCGTTGGCAACGTCGGCGGGATCTCCATCCAGAGCATTTGCCGGCACAACGCTCAGGCCGCCCAGGTGTTTCCGGCCGCGTCAACCTGGCAGGTCGCGGATCAGGTCACGTTCAATCCCGGCAATAGCGCGTTCATCAATGCCGTGCCGGCCAGCTATCTCGCATGGAATACGGAGGCCGGTTCGGGAAGCTGACCGGCAGACGCCTTCTTCAGGCAGCAGCTTCAAACTCCCCGATACTTGCTGTATCGACCAGACTCGCGATATCCGGCAGGGTCAACTGGAGTTCCTTGCACCCCGAAAACGCCAGCGATCCGCTGCTGGCTACTAGGTAAGCGACGTCCGTTGGCCCGCATACGCGGTTTTCGACATCGTTTTGGCCGAGTTTCAGCCCGTAGTATTCGTTGATGGCAGGCAGGATGTTATACGTATCAAATGGGTAAGCCGTTATGGGGATCGGCTCGTGACCTGCTTCTGGAGGATCAAGCAAGCCGAGATCGATCCGCCTGTACCAGAACGACCTTCTGCCCCGAATGCGCTGGCTGCAGGCGCCTCCTCTTTCTATCCCTATTTCGATTACGGTATCCCGTTTGATCGTATCTCCGTGAACGGGCTTTTTAGCTACAGGCTTCCCATAGATCACGCCCTGTTCTGGCAGAAGAAAACCGGAGGTAAAATAGACCAGATCGCGAAGAATCTGGGGCGATGTTCTGTGATAGATCGAGTATGGCGGTTTCATTGAAGTCGACTCATGAGACTTGCGATTGCATTGCCGATACCTTTTCCGTTCACGGATGTGCGCTTGTCCACATCCTCGCGGCGAGTGGTAGATCAGATCCCGAAGCATCTGGCTTGCGCTCCGGCGCTCACCTGGCAATGCTGGTTTCATCGTGTCTGGCTCCCGGGGCTTGCGATAGTGATGCTGGGACGCCGTCATGTCAGGCCCCGCCACCAGCTTCCTGCGGCGGCGGGGGTGGCGCAGGCGGCTGGTTGTTGACGTAGCCCATTGGCGGCTGCGGTGCCAGGGGTGAGCCCGTGAAATTCACGGCGTACGAGCGCGGCGTGCCCGTCTGCCCCACCGCACTGATCCCGCAGTACAACGTGAAGAGGCCATTGCCCGTCTGGAGGAACGTGTACGAGCGCGCGTTGGACAGCAGAACATTGTCGCCAATCGACGACGTGAAGGTCATGCCGTCGAGGCTGCCATTGAGCACATAGATCGAGATGACGTTGCCCGAGCGGAAAAAGCCCTGAACCTGAGCTCCGCCGGTCACGCTGAAGAACGGGAAGATGCCGCAAAAGGTGTTGTCCCCGCCGGACGGGCGGTAGTACGCTGTGCCGGCACTGATGGACCAGGCAATCTCCAGGCTGCGCTCGAAATTGCCCCCCATCGCACCCGAGTAGTTGATGCTGAAATACTGCGTTGGCGACTCAGTGACAGGATGGCCGCTCGCATTGATCTGCGCCTGTGCGTTGTTCAGATCGCCCGCGAGATTGTTCCAGGGTCCGACGCAACCGATAGCCTGCGCGCTAACCTGATGCGGATTGCCGAAATTATTGACGTGCCCGACCATCGCCGCGTTGTTGTTCGAGTAATAGGACAGCAGTCCTGAGAGTGCGCTATTGATGGCGCTGTCGATCGCATCACTCGCCATGCCGCCGATCATGTCGACCGTGTCGCCATGAGGATTCGAATAGTTTGCGGCGTGTCCCGACACCGCACTCGCGAGGCTCTGCAACTGCGCAGCAGTCCATGTTCCGAGTTGTGCAGGGGTCAGCTCGTGAGGGTTTGCGGTATTGCCTATATGCGCGTTAAGCGTCGAGAGCGCAGCGCTTACCCCGGATGTCACCGTGCTGGCGGCCGCGGCAATTGCCGCCGAAATGTCGCTGGCGCTTAGCGTGCCGAGTTCGGCGGGAGTCGTCTGGTGGGGGTTGTTCGTGTTGTTGATGTGGGCGTTCATTGTGCTCACGTTGGACGCGAGCACGGCGTTGACCCCATTCTGCGCAATACTGATCTGGTTGTTCGCCTGTGCGACTGAGTACATGTCGACCTGCGCAAGGGTGGTCTGGTGCGGGTTTGCGTAGTCGGTGATGTGATCGTTCAGCGTCTCGTCGACTTCCGTGTCAGCCGCGATACGCGCTGACGTCTCGACCCTGATGGCAGCGTCCTGCTGCGACTGTGTCAAAGCCAGAATCTGGCCGGGTGTGAGCCGGTGGGGGTTGGCGTGATCCGCTTCGTGCTTCACCAGCAGATCGAGCAGTGAACTGATGGCCTGCGTCTGTGTATTGTCGGCCCCGTCCGCGTAAGCCTTCACCTCGTCCTGTGCGATCGGATCACCCATTAACGCCAGCTGCTGCAGGCGATCAATGGCATGGACCACATATTCGAAGGTGATCAGCCCTTCCTGTCCCGCGTCATGCAGCGCCTGCGAGGCAGGCAGATCGGCTACATCGTCGATAACCGATGGCCATTGCGGTGATCGTGTATCAGGTTCATACGTTTCGATCGCATTGGCGATTGCGGTTTGCGGTGTGGCGTACTGCACGCCAAGCGCCTGATAGTCGAGTTCGACGTTGCTGGAAACCGCAGGATCCGTGACAACAACGATCGAGACGATCTGCGTAGCATTGGCTGCGCCGTACTTCGCGGTGGCCAGATCCATGATCCCTGACAGGAAATACTGGTCGGGTCCAAGCGGCTCGCCGGTTGCAACGTCCCGGATGATGAGGCTAGAAGCGTAAAATCCACCGTAGTCTGTCGCGATAGCCCGGATACCGGCTGATCCGATTACGTAATGTTCGTCGGTGATGTGGTTTGATGGTGCCTTTCCTGTTGCGTCCAGTGGCAAACTCATGACTTCGGACATACACAGTTCTCCTGAACGTCGAGGTCAATGGTAAGAAAGGTTGTTGATCGCGGCCTGTAATGCGGCCTGCCACTGTGCGTAGGTCCAGCCGCCGAGCATCGCCACCGTGGTGTTATGGGGGTTATTGAAATTGCCGACGTGGGCGTTGATGTTGTTTGCCTGTGGCGTCAGATACGAGTTGTTCGCCGGGTTCACCAGGTTGCTGGTGATGTTCGCGTTGATCTGTGCGCCCGTCAGCGTACCGACCTGTGAAACGTTCAGCTGGTGCGGATTGCTTCGGTTGCTGATGTGGCTGGTCGCCTGCGTGTTGACCGTGCCGATACTGCCGTTGTCCCACCCGCTGATCTGTGCGAGCGTGGTCTGGTGCGGATTGCTGTAGTTGGTGATGTGGGTATCGAGCTGGCTCTCGATGGCCGCGAGCTGCGTGGTTGCCGGCTGCATCGCCGTCGAAATCACGGCGTTGATCTGTGCCGTCGTCAGTCCATCAATCTGGGCGAGTGTCACCTCATGAGGATTGTCAGTGTCGGCGATGTGCGCGGCCATCGCAGATGCATCCTGCGCGAGCGTTGCGTCAAGCGCATTCACGATGGTGTTCAGGTTGGCATTCGCCTCTTCGCTTGTATAGCCGCCAATGTCGGCCGCCGTGTCGCGATGTGGGTTGCCCAGATCCCCCGAATGGGCCGCAATGCTGGCAAGCAGAGCGCTGTCACCCGCCTCACGTGCGGCTGTCTGGCTGGCAATCAGCGTTGCGACCTGCGCGGCGGAATACATGTTCAGCTGGGCGAGCGTGGTCTGGTGCGGGTTGCTGTAGTTTGTGATGTGCGCCGAGAGCTGCTGCGCAAGATTGGCAATGTCGCCGTCGCGAAGATTGACCTGCTGATCGATGAAACCCAGCACGGTGTCGTAGGCTGCCGTTTCGGACAGGCTCACGATCGCCATCAGCATCTCGATGGCCGTGACGATATAGTCCCAGTCGTAGGTGTCCCCGATTGCGTGCAGATGTGGCACGGGGGGAAAGGTATCCGGCCTGTTCGTGATGTCCTGGAATGCGACACCGCGCGTGTCGTTGGCTAACGCGGTGATTTCATCCGTGATCGCGGCCAGCGGCTGGCCGTACTCGCCGCCCAGCGCCTGGTAGGTAATCAGGACATTGGGGCTGACGCCCGGATCGGTGATGACGATCACCGCGTCGACCTCCTTGCCCGTCAGTCTCGTCGCGTGTTCGTGCAGGAACTGGAAACGATACTGGAGCGGCAACAGCGTGTGCTGGGTGAACGCGTCCACGATCTGGACGGATGCGCCAAAGAAAAGCCCCTGACGGGGCGCGATGACGCGTACAGGCATGGTTCCGATCGCATGCGGCTCGCCAGTCACGAAGTTTTTCCGGCGTTCGCCCGAGAGGTCGAGCGGGTAGCGATAGAGATTGGGTATCATCCGCGGCCCCTTGTAGACGCAACCTTTCCACCCAGGAGAGGCTCAGCGAGGTGCTCAGGGAAGCGCGGCAATGGCATTGCCGGCGCTGCCTCCCGGACCCTGCAGCTGGTTGATCGCGTTTTGCAGCGCCCCGGCCGTGAAGCCTCCCGCACCCGTATTCGCCAGGGTGTCCTGATGCGGGTTGTTCATGTTGCCCGTGTGCGCCGAGATATAGCCGTTCAGCGAATTCACATCGCTTACGATCTGGTTGAGTGCGGCAGCAATGTTGTTGTTGATAGTGGCCGACGAGTAGGTCCCGAGCTGGGCGACTGTCACCTGATGGGGATTGGCCAGATTGTTGATGTGCGAGGTGAGGGGATTGACGATGCTGTTCTGGATTGTCGCATACGTCCACGTGCCGACGTTGGCCGCGGTGTCCTGATGCGGATTGCCCGTGTTCGTCACGTGGTTGTTGACCGAGGTGCCGAGCCCCGAGGCCTGCGAGCCAGGCGTGGCGGCGCCAGCCGTTGCAGCACTGCTGATCTGCCCGCTCGTGAGCGTGCCGATATTCACCGCCGTGTCCTGATGGGGGTTGGCATGGTTCACAAAGTGGGCGTTCTGCACGGCTTCGGTCGTCGTGATCGCCTGCATGAGCGATGCCTGCATCGCAGCCATGGCTGCATCGGATTGCGCAGTCGACCAGCCGCCAATCTGGTTGGCGGTGACTTCGTGCGGATTGTCGTAATCAGCGATATGGGCATTGAGAGCGGCCTGGATAGTGGCATCGGCCTGCTCCTGGTTCACCGTCTCGACGGCGATCGCCGCAGTAGTTTCTTCCGTGGTATAGCCACCGATCAGGTGGGCAGTGTCCTGATGCGGGTTGCCAGAATCCGTCTCGTGGGCGTCAAGCGTGGCGCCTGCGGCCGCGATCGAATCGAGGACCTCATTCACGCAGCTTTGCGCATAGGCCATCAGTTCGTCCTGTGCGCCACCCTGTCCCTGGAGGATCGATGCACTCAGGCGCTCGAGCGCAACAACGATGTACTCCGCACCGTAGATATCGTCAGCAATATGCGGATGGTGTGGCGTGGGCGGGTAGGCGCATGGTTTGCCTGTCACGTCAGCCCAGCTCACAGGGCCGTCATTGATGTGCAGGTTATCGATCGCGATTTGCAGGGCACCGAGTGCCACATTGTTGACGCCGCCAAGCGCCTGATAGGTCACGCGAACTGTCTGGCTCACCGTGAGGTCGGTGATGACCACAACCTCGTCGATCTCGCTGCCGCATCGCATGGATGCGCCGACATCCATCTGTGTCGCGTAGTACTGCGCCCCTGGCGTCAGGGGCAGGCCGGTCGCATTGTCGGTTACAACCAGGGAGGTGGTGAAGAAAAGCCCATAATTCAACGGAAAGGCTCGAATGCTGCGTAGTCCGATGACCTGGATTTCGTCCTCGACCAGGTTGCTGCGCGCGCTGCCGCCGGGGTCGAATGGTAGTGATACAGGCAGCGAAACGGGTGGAGTCGACATGAACGCTCCCACGTATCTGACCGGGGTATGGAGTCCGCCTTCCCGCGAATGCAATCCACCAGCCCCGTGCCGCAGGCGAAGTTACGCAGCGGAGCTGAGCGAGCTGGAGAAGGTTTCAAACGCGAAGTACAACTGGCTTACGAGGTCGGCCATCTGCGACACGGTCGCAAACGCGTCTGCCGCCCAGTACGTAATGCCGGAGGGCTCGGCGCTAACCTGAACAACGTTGCCGGCAAGCTGGGTGGTGTTTTCGGACAGCGAAGTCACGGACATCTGGTTGGTCTCGCCCGGCGTTTTCATCCACGTGGTGAGCACGGGTGCTCCCGGTGTCGTGGTGCTGTCGACGGTGAAGCCGAACGACACCGTGTCCATGTTCACGCCGTTCAGGCTCACCACGCTCAGCAGCGCATTGCCGGGTTGTCCGCTCGCCCTGACCGAAATGCGTACAAGCCAGACTCCACTGCCGGTGTCCGTGGTCGCATCGCCTCCCGTGACAATCCACTGCACATCGGGAAACACGGTCTGCGTTTGCGCCGGACCCGGCATCGCGACCTGCCCCAGTGGCGTCCAGACATTGGCAACGTTGTCGGTGTTGGCCGCAATGGTCTCCTGAGCTGCGACCACCGCGCTGACAGCGTTCACCGCTGTCTGGATCAGCACGTTGGACGTCATGCCGTTCAGTTCTGCGGAATTAGCGGCTGTGCCCTGAAGAATCGCGCTGGCGAGCTGGGCCTGCGTCAACCCGTATGCGAGTTCACTGTTCGCCGCGGTGCCCGAGAGAATGCTCGCACTGAGCTCCGAGACCGACATGCCACCGAGCTGGTTGGCATTGGCAGCGGTTCCCGACAGGATCGCCGCCGTCAGGGCGTCCTGGGTGAGGCCATACGCCAGATTGGCGTTTGCGACGGTCGCGTGCGCGATATAGTCCTGCCAGTCGGCTGGCGACATGCCGCCGAACGTGGATGCATCGTCCGACATGCCGCTCGTGATGTAGTTGATCAGGTCCTGCGGTGTCATGCCCCCGACCATCGTCGCGTTCGAGGCCGTGCCTTCCAGAATGGAAGCCGCGAGTTCACTGAGCGTCAGGCCGTACGCCAGTGTGCTGTCGGCCGCCGTAGCGGTGAGGGGGAGGTAGCCCTGCAGGAGATTGTTGACGTCACCCACGGTGACCGCGCCAACCTGTGCCGCGGTGACCTGGTGAGGATTGCTGTAGTCGGTGATGTGGCTGTTCAGTTGCCCCATGGCACCCGTCTGGGCAATGGCGGCCGCGGTCGCCGCAGGTGTCATGTAGAGATCGTTGCTGGTGCCGGCCACTGCATCTGCTGCACTCGCCGTTAACAGGTTGCGTACATTACTTAGGCCCACCTGGGCGGCGCTCACCTGGTGCGGATTGCCAAAGTCAAGCAGGTGCTGGTTGATCGTGATGCCAACCGTCCCGTTGATCGCCGCGGCCGTGGTGGACGGCGTCATGTAGAGCGTGTTCGAGGTGCCACTTACCCCATCGGCTGGCGCTGCGACGCCATAGTTCCTGACGTTGCCTAAGCCCACCTGGGCAGCGCTCACCTGGTGCGGGTTGTTGAAGTTGCTTGCGTGAATCAGGAAGGGGCCCAGAACCTGTGTCTGGATCGCCGCAGCGGTCGTCGCCGGGGTCATGTAAAGCGTGGTTGACGTGCCGGCGGCCGCATCACTGTTGGCCGCAACGCCATAGTTCTGGACGTTCCCGAGCCCGACCTGCGCAGCCGTGACCACGTGCGGATTGTCGTGATCGGCTTTGTGAGCGGCCAGACCAGCACCGCCTGTCTCCTGCAGTGTATTCTGGATGTCGGCCAGCGCCTGAACGACGGCGTCCATCCCGACCATGTCATAGACGTCCCACGTATGGGCCTCGGGCGGGAAGGCGTAGGGTGTGCCGCTGATCTCTTCCCACGAGGTCACGCGCGCGTTGTTCATCGCGCTTGCAAGTATCCCGGCAATCGTGGCAGCGTCGAGCACCCAGATTCCGCCGATTGTCTGGTACCGCAACTGCACCACCCCGGACAGGGCGGTGTTGATGAAGCTGATGGAGCCGTGCACCCGCATGGCGCACGAACGGCTCGCGGAAATGAACCAGTGCGTGCAGAAGTAGTCCGTCCCCTCCTTGAGCGTCGTGATCTGTCCGCTCGTATCCCTGAACTGGATCTGGAGTGTGTCGGCAAAATAGGGGGCGGCCGCCGGGATGATCAGGTGCTGGTCGCGAAAATTCTGGGCAACCAGTACCTGCTGCTCTCCGGTGATGAGGTTCGAGGCGAGCGA
Source organism: Paraburkholderia sp. HC6.4b (assembly GCF_014200875.1). NCBI lineage: Bacteria > Pseudomonadati > Pseudomonadota > Betaproteobacteria > Burkholderiales > Burkholderiaceae > Paraburkholderia > Paraburkholderia sp. HC6.4b. The sequence continues at coordinate 111,017 of NZ_JACHDC010000009.1, read as the reverse complement.
ACCTGTTGGATCGAACGGGTACGAGGGCATGGTAGACATACGGTTCGTACTCCTGAAAACGCGTCGCTCATCGTATGGCTGTGCGAAGGACCATAGGATGATGAGCGACCTTTTCCGGAGAAAACGATGTATGCCCTGGTATCTGCGATCGGTAAATCACTGGGCGGTGGACAGGACTGGTGCGCCATCGATCTCGGGGACATGACCTTTTCAACGGTCGTCCAGACCTTCTCGACGGTCTGCGCGGTGCTGACCAATCCCTTTCTCGGCAACCCTGTCAGCCTGAATCTCAACGATATTGCTGGCACCATCACCGACCAGCAGCAGACCTTCAACCAGTATCTGGCTGCCCTTGGTGACATGGCGCTACCGACATCCGATACCATCCCCACGCTCGACACCCGGTATGCGCGGTATCAGGACGCATTTCAGGCGGGCTATGCAATCGAGCCGATCAGCCCCGTTGCGTCGTTGTCCAGTCCGCTACCGACAGCGGAGAAGACGGATCTGTTTCTCACGCGCGCCCGAACGTCCTACAGCTCGTTTTTCCAGAGCTGCATGGTGACTGTAAACGGATTCTTCCACCTGATCGACAGCGACGGCCAGAACGGTATATGGGTGACGGACGGAATGAAATCCGTTACTCATGCCAAAAAAAATAAAGTCGGAATTCTGGATTTTCAGGACCTGGGGACGCTCACCTATGTCCCGATCACGCGTGAGATGCTCTTCAAGCAGATCGACGAGCAGAACCTGGGCAATCACACGTACCTGAATCTCGGGAGAGATCTGACGGGCTACACCGTGATGGCGGTGATCGGGGGATATCTCCACGTGCTCGATCCGAAGACCGTGACGCTGGTGGGCGCCGACACGATCATGATCGACTTCAACAACCTGCCGCTCTTCGACCGCTGGTACGAATCGAAGCGTTTCATCGACCTTTCTGCAATGCCGCTAACATCGTGGCCGGATAACCCGCACGCGTTCACGGTCACGGAAATGATCTCCGATGCCTTTATCGGGGCCTATCTCACGCTCAGTCAGTCCTTCATCGTGCTCATCGACAACACCGAACTCTGGACCGAGTTTCTGGGCGTCGAGGCGCCACGCTGGCCCCATGCCTATATTAGCTATGTGCAACCTGTCTGGCCACTCGTGACGGGTTGCGGAAAAATTGCGGAATACTGGCCTGTCCCGGAAGACAGGCAGTGGTCGCTAAGGGTGGAGGACAACTTCAGGAACAACCCCATATACAGGACCGTCGACGCGAAGGTTGAGACGGGTCTTTCCGATAGCCGCAATCCCATCCACGCGACGGGCCTGAGTCCCGCATACTTTCTTCAGATCGGCTGTGATGTCAATCTTTCAGGTGGCTGACCAGGCCGCAGTATATGGCTAGTCCGATGCGGGATCAGGTCTCGTGAACACCGCAGAACTGCCGAGCAGGCACACGAACTCGTAGGGAAATTCGCCATTAGACGATGACCTGGGCGGGAAGATCTGCTTGTCGCGAAGCTCCTTTACCATCGTGAAACCCAGCCCCAGGGCAGCGTCGAAGTACGTGCCTATCTCGTCCGAAGGAATGTCAATATTTGCTGAGATACTTTCCATGATAGCGTTGTCGACTTCATCTTCGGCATGGTCGGCCGTGGTGATGCAACTCGACAACCAGCTGAGCATCGAATTGGGATCGGTGTCGACAAGGCTATCGAGGCACTTGAGTTCGCGCCTGTAATCCTTGATGGCCGTTCCCAGATCCACGATGACCGTGTTGGGGTAATGGACCGTCATGACCGCCTTTCCCGTTCGCTTTTCCGTGCCGATGCGGTGGTATTTGTCGTCATTCGTTAATCCTCAGACGCAAGTGCGCAACACCGATCACGGTTTGAATGGTCTTGGGGTCGTGGTCCACCACATCGCGACCTTTCCGGTTCGTTCGGTAGCGTATTGGCTGGTCGTTGTAAATCCAGGCGGATTCGCCTCGAAGTTTCGCCACAACAACCTTCTTTCCAATGTACCCCGAAAACGCCTGATGCCAGACTGAAACGATAGTACAGCGTGCATTGACGTACAGCGGGTTGCCGTCCACGTCGAGAGATTCAGAATCCATCTGTTATCCTAATTGATGTCAACGCGTTGATCCACGGCTGAGTCTTGTAGATCGGGTGTGATTCGGCCTGCCAGCTAGGCAGTCCGCCTGAAAACAGCGGACCTGCCAAGCAGGCCGGAGTACGTGTAGTGGAATTGACCGTCGCTGCGCGAGAATATGCCGCATTCTTCCAGCTTCCTCACCATCGACAGGCCGAGCCCGAAGGCAGCGTCAGAAAACTTTTCGAGCGCGTCCGGTGGCGTGTCGTCGTCATCGCACACGGCGTCAATAACAGCGTTCTGGATCTCGTCTTCGGCCCATTCGCGGGTAGTCACGTAGCACGCCAGCCAACTCACCATCGCACCTGGGTCAGTGTCGAGCACACCGGTCAAATGTTTGACGTCGCGCTCGTATTCGTCAATGGCTGAGCGCAGGTCCAGGATCACCGTGTCCGGTTGACTCGGCGTCATGTCCGATCTCCCATGAGAGGTTATGCCTGTTGTCGTGTCCTGAGTTCAGCCTTGCGCGTAGCGCTTCCTACCTCGCAGGCTTTCTCGAGCGCTTCATAGACATCGGGCTTCCGGTCGAGCTCCCCGACGTTGCACAGGAACGCCATGTGGTGGACGAAGAACCGGATCGCAGGGTCATCACGGATTTCCTGGGAGCCAGGATTCTCGGTATGGCACTGGTTGATCGCCCGCACCAGCGAGCGCGCGATGCCGCTCAGATTGGACGCGCCCTGCAGGGCGTTGAGTGCCTCGCTGTGCCGGTTCAGCGCAGCCTGGTTCATATCGTTGAGGTTGATCGTGTTTCCAGATGTCATTTTGCGGGTAGGGTGGGAAGATGATCGAGCCACGTCTCGAAGCGTTGCCACAGGGACGGGCGGCGTTTGATGTTGATCGCGAGTTCTTCGCGCGTCAGACCTTCTTTTACCAGGTCGAGGAACAGCAGATTGATTTCACCAGCCGCGCGTACGGCATCGTAGTAGAGTGCAGACTGGGGTCGGGCAGAGTGTGTGCTTGAACTGGACGTCACGTCTCGCAGCTTTCGACATAGGGATGGGCGACGCAGGCATAGCAATCGTCCATCGTTACGGTTTGGGCCTGCTCGTAGAGCCCCTTTGCGGCCTCGATAAAATTGTCTGCTTCTTCGCCCTGAAGAAAGACGTTTTCGCCGATGGCAACGGTTGGCATGCTTTCGTTGACGTCAATTGTCACGTTCCGGACACGCCAGGCGCTGGTGCGGATGATTTCATCGAACCGCGGAGTCTTCCGCCTTACGTGATGACTGATTTTCGCTTTCGCAGTTTTACGACTGCTGCAGGTGGCGATGGTGACCCCCGGGCCTTCGGCATCACGAAGCATCACCTCGATCCGCTCCTTACCGTCCTCGTGCACGCCCTGGATGTGGTGGCCCCGATACTCTTCACTCCAGATGGGCTTGTTTCTCATCTTCTCTTTCCCGGGCTGGCTCCACGATCTTCACCTGAAAGATCTCCGGCCAATCTGCCACGGGTACAGACGTGCACGCGAGAAACCAGATTCCGGAGATGTTTTGCACGCAGAGATGGTATTTCCCTCCGTAGCCATCATTCGCGACGGCTACAATCGTTTCATATCCCATGCGGGGCATCGGGTACAGGCCGCAGAGTTTCCTGGCGCTGCCGGCTGAAATTCGGCGCATGTAGTCACGCCCGTAACTCCAATGGTTCCCACTTTCAGGAAGTCCTGTCTGTCTGATCTCAATCATTCAAAATTTTTCTCTTCGGTAGGTGGCTGAGTTTCGATAGCACATTCATCAAGTTCACGTTTTAGGGATCCAACTGCGGCAGTAAAGAGGTTGGCTCTCCAGTTGCGACCGCTGTAAAGTGACATACCTATTGCGCTTCGGCGCGGGCGGCCAGCGCCCAGTGAAAAGCTCCGCCATTTTGGTGACACTGACACGGCACAGCGCCGATGCGGGCTGGTGATGATGACGACGTCGCCATCACCGTAAGGCTCGGCATCCCAGCCATCGGGCAGTTCAACCGGAAGACGCACGTGGTCGCCAGACGGTATGTCAGGCTTTCGGGTCCCATCGGGGGGGCGCGGCGCTTGCCCTTGACGCCGCGTTCCCGCTATGCGGGGGCGGGTACCTGCTTCCGCTCCTGCCGCGTGCGCTTCCCGGCCGTCATGTTCAGCGGCAACGCGGCGTTTGCCGGAAGGGGAACGGATTTCGGCAGGGATGGTCACGATCACAGTTCCCACCAGCGTGCCACTCGTTGCGAAGGCGCCATCTGGAACAGCCTCGAATTCACCGCCCCGTCGTGCAACAAGCTCACGGAATTCGCTCGCGAGTCGATCCTGCCGGAACGTGACGCTCTTCGACATGACGGAGACGAGACGTCCGCGCGGTGCAAGAAAAAGCAGCGCATGCCTGACATGATGAATATCGGCCCGTTTGCCGAAAGGTGGATTCATGACAATCCGGTCATAGACGCGCTTCGGTTTGACACCGAGAAAGTCTCCTTGCACGATGTTGCAGTTCCTGAGGCCGAGTGAGCGCAGTGCAGCCACATTCTCCGGCAGCAGTTCGTGGCAATCGACGCGTGCGGCATGCGCGAGTGCACGGGCGATGTTTCCCCGCCCGGCACTGGGTTCCAGCACGACGTGATTCGCACGCACATCCGCGAGTTTGATCAGGCGCTGAACGACCTCCTCAGGGGTCGGGAAGTAACCAAAGTCCTGGGGGATGGTGATTTCGCCGGACAGAATGATCTGCTCGATGGCATCTGCGGCATCACCGTCAAAAAGATGGGCTTTCGCCTTCCGATTCCACCTGCCGCCGGCGGCTTCGAGCACCTTGTTGGTGCGTACATAGAGGTTTCGCCCGAGCTCATGAGGCAATGCGAGCGAGGTGTTCTGCGTAGATGCCGCTCCCAGGACTTCCAGGACGTCCTGGCTGACTTTCATGCGGCTTGCCCGGCAAGCTTGCGCATTTCGGGTGAGACACAGAAATACAGCCGCCGCCTGTATGGATACGACTCGATGCTCCAGCGTCGCCATTCGGCGCGAATGCGCTCGCTGATGCGGCGACCGGATTCGCCCAGTTCGGGGCGGTCCCAGAAACCTGCGCCGTGTCCTGCACAGGTGAGGTAGAGGTCGTGGCCGAATGCTGCGGCGGGAGTGCCCGCATCGGGATGTAAGCCGTAACCATCCTTGGCCATGACCTGTGCGCATTCCGACGGCCAGGCTTGCGCAAACTCCTCGACAAAGACGCGGGCAATGGCATCGGTTTCCGGAGCACTTTTGATTTTCCTTCCTTCCGGGCCGTCCGCCCAGATAGCTGCAATGACAAAGTGCCGTGCAGCCGTTTCGATTTCCTGTGTGTTCATGAAGTTTGCCGTGAGAACCCTCCGGAGTTCAGATCATCAGCGTGTTTTGGGGCATCGGTCAGCGAGCCGTAACCGAGGAAATAGACACGCAACACGCAGTCGAGGACAGTGGGTTCCTCGCTGTCCTCTCCATCGCACGTCGTCGCCACGTACGATTTGCGACGGTCCCGGACAACTGGATTTATCCAGAATGAGGTCGAACTCCGGAGTAATGTTTGTATTGGACAGGACAGGGTTGAGCGTCGGGGATGCTCAGAGGGCCCGACCAGTCGCTGCGTGAATGTTCCTCGAACCAATGCAGGGCTGGGTGGTTCCCGAGAGTCGCTGGATCTGCCACAGATGCGTGGAGTTGGGCATGTCCTGTAGCAACTGCTCATACTGCGTTACGCGCTCTTCCGTGAAGAGCCCGACAATCGAGCCGGAGGAGGGAAGGCGAACCAGTGCCCTCACCCCCGCACGTCGGAGCATGAATTCAGCCAGCGCGGGGAGGCAGTCGCGATGCAGCATGATGCTGCCTACGCTCGGCTTTCCGTTCACCAGACTGTTCCAGGGGCCTGTGAGTACCGTATTGACGGGAAGCGAGAGATAGTCGAGGATGCCCAGTCGGCCATCCTCATTGACGTCGCAGAGTATGCGCATCATGTAGCTACAGGCCTCGCCAGTGAGCGCCTTGATACCGAAATGTTCGAGGTGCGCCCATGTGTTGACTGCTAGTGATTCCAATTGGATTCCTTACTGTTTATCGAAGACTGCGCTAATGTGATCGTGATCGCCGATCAGATCATGCGAGCGGTTTGTAGCCGTGTCGCAGCTGAAAGTCTGGTTGAAGCAACTGGCCAGACGTTCCCGCTTTCCTTCATCGAGGCCGACGGAGGGCATCGGCATGAAGCTTGCGAATTCTTCCTTGCCGTAGTTCAGGGTCGAAGCACGTATATCGGCGCGCTGCAACCCTTCGACGAGGATTGCCCATCCCAGATCGGCCCGGTTGAGCAGAAACTGCGTTGCATGAGTCGTGTGTTCCGTATAGAAGCCGCTTGGCCAGTTCTTCAGATGCGCCTGTCTCGCAAGGCGCACATCCTGCTGATAGTGTTTCAGGCCGGCTACGCCGATGCCGAGCGGACCTGTGCCACCGGCCAGCGTTTGCGCGTTAAAGATGTTTCGGAAGAACTCGACACTCGCCTGGTTCCCCGTTGACGGCTCTGTAACAGGCGTCGGTGCGGGCGCGTGATGGGTCGCATCGATGTCGGATTGCTCGACGGTGTCGACCAGGTGCAGCAGATGAGACTGGTCGTGGTTGATCAGCTCTTCCTTGAGTACCTCCTTTGCCGTGGCGAGGGCCTGCGCCGTTGTGGGTCGGAGCCGCGGTGCGCTGACTGCCGTCGTTGCGGCCACCACAGGGAGAAGATCTTCCTGCGAGTCCTCCGGTATGGCGTGCCGGGCAGGCAGCATGTCTCGCGTTTGCCCGGTGAGCCCCTCGTTTTGCAGCCGCAGGGCCAGTTGCAGGAGTTCTCGCTGGGCACGGGTATGGTGCTGGCCGATCGACGCGAGGGCCTCGGCGATTTCATCACGGGTCATGGCATGTCCGTTCAGGTCATGGTGACGTGCGTGTTGTAGACTTTCGGTACGGCGATGTTGCGCGCATCCAGCACACACGTCTGGACATTGCTGAATGCACCGTAGGTCGCGGCGTAGTGGGAAATCAGGAAAAGCTGGCTGAAGGGCCACGTCTCCATGATGTGCCTGATGGTGTTGATCGCATTGCTGCGATGCCCGGCGTCGAAGGTGGCGCCCCACTCGTCAAGCAGCAGGGGGCCGTCGTCGAGATGAAGGCATTTCAGGCCGACAACCCGGAACGCCAGATCGATGATTTCCAGCATCCCGTCGCTGCCGTCGCTCACATCCTCCTTGATGTCGCCTTCGGAGCCCACCCGCAGGGGAAACCTGTAGTCAAGGCCGGCGCCTTTTTCCGTCGTCGTTCCGCACGGAACGACTTCGAGCGGATAAACCCAGACCCGGCTGATGAGCTGGTTCATCTGGCGGGTGAAGATGCGGATGAAGCCCAGTAGTCCCTGCGCGATCAGGCCATCGGTTGGAGAGAGTTCACGCATGGCAGCTGCAAGCGCTTCTTCCTCCAGGGAGCGCCGCAGGATCGTCTGCTCGAGGTTGGCGACAATCGCCTTCTGCTGGTTAAGGTTCGCAAGGATTTCCTCCTTGCGCGAGAGCGTGCTCTGGACGTGGCGGATACACGCATGGATGCTCGCGCGCCAGAGCATCTCGACCTGTTCATGGGTGAGATTTTCGAATTCCCGGCACGCTGCGTCGATGCGTGCGGACAGTGCGATCGCATCGGCGAGCTTCCTGCGATACTGGACGAACTCCCCAAGGCATCGGCGTGCTGCTGCCAGCGCCCTGGTGAGTGCCTCGATGGTGCGCTCCGACTCGCGCAGTTTCTGCGACGTCTCGCCCAGCGTCGCGTCCCCGAGGCGCTCCGACTGGACGAGCAGTTCCTTCACCTTGCCGATCTCGGCGTCCTGTTCAGCCGCCTTGACCTCCAGCCTGAGATCCTCCCCGAGCAGCGCGAGCATGCCAATGACCTTCGCGGGCGCCACCTTCAGGGCGTTTGTCTGCGCGAGATGATCCCAGAACGGTTCAAGCGCGCTCGCCATGCGCGTGATCTGGATGATCTCGCGGTAAAGGTCGCCGTAGGCCTGAATAGTGGCCACCGACTGTTCGGCCTTGGTCACCTCCTTTTCCAGGCTGGCGAGCGTCTCTACGCTCGCGGCGATTTCCTTTTCCAACTGCTGCAACGTTTCCGCACCCACGCCCTGAGTGAAGACATGACGGCACTTCGGGCAGGTGACGCTACCATGGGCACGGTGCTGCTCGGCGTGCTGCTTCCTTGCCTGCAGTTGCGCCAGTTGCCGGTTGCCGCGCGTACCCGCTTCCTTGAGCTTGAGCAGTTGCTCACGCCGATCCTTCAGCCGGATGGAACTGAAGAGGCCTTCCTCGTTGGCGGGCATCTCAGCGAGCTTTTCCGAAAGCGTCTCTGCAATCGACTGGAAAGATTGCATGGCAGCCGCGGCGTCGAATCCTTCGAGCCCGAGGCGCCGCGCCTTGAGTAACTGCTGGCGTTGCTCCTGCGCACGCCTGATGCGCGAGCGCAGGGTGTTCAGATCGTCGGTTCCTCGTCGTCGGAGAATTTCGACTGTTTCCCTGATCTTTTCGTGTTCGGTCACGCACCGGGTGAGCACGGCCTCCTGTCCTGTGATGCTGCTGCGGATCGCTTCAATGTGGCGGTCGACACCATCGGTGCCTTCAAAGGTGAGCTTTTTCGGGGGCGTGCCATCTGCGCCAACTGGATCAACGGGGGCCTGTACGCGCATCGCAAGCAGTTGCCGGCTCATTGCATGAAGCTCACGTTCGCGCTCGCGGCGCCCGGCATCGATTTCCCCGACTGATCGCTCGAGCGGCGCGCGCAGTTCGATGAGACGCGTGAGCTCCTTATGCAGGTCTCTGACTTCGGCATCGAGTCTGGCCTGTTCCTCCTGTGTGATGACCTTTGCCTGTTCGAGTACGAGTTGCCGGCGATCGAGCTTGAGCGCACCCGAGACGTTGCGCCACTCTTCCTTCAGGCGGTTGTAGACGGTGATCGCGTAGTCATAGTTGACGTCCGAGAGCATGGTGAACCATTCGCGGCGGCGCGTTGGTCCCATCGAGGTGAACCGTTCAGCGCCGAGCGCGAGTGCGTGCGTCTCGGGCGTGACACCAAACGCCTGCCTGACCAGTTCCTTTTGTACCGTTGCAGTGCCGCCGGGGTTCAGCTCCTTGCCACCGTCCTTGCGGAAACTGTGAGGCTGCTTGAGGGAAAAATCGCTTTTCAGGACATAGTGATGCCCTTGATCCAGGATATGGATTTCCTTGGATCCGTCCTTGCTATAGTCCGCAGGGCTTCCAGGCAGGGGGGTGAGTTCGTGCAGCAGGGAAGATTTGCCTGAACCGTTGGTGCCGAGGATCAGCTGGACGGCTTCGGTGGGCTGGATGGTGAAGCTCTGGATCTGGTTCAGGCCGAAACGTTTATAGCCCTTCAGGATCAGCGCGGTGTAGCGCATCGTGATCTGCCTGTGCTTGAACCATCAGGCGCATGACGTAATGGGCGCAGCCTTCGCTGGCATCGGTCTTTCCCCTTGCTGCGAATCCTCGTGCCATCACAAGGGCCTGCGCCGGCGAAAACTGGGCCGCCGCGCACAGGGAGAATGCACGCGCATGCGCATCAGGTTGGGTGTGAATGTGTGCCTGACTCATTTTTTCGCTTTGATGGCTTGTGATCCACCATTGACGGCCACTCTTTTGAAGGCCTGAAGGTAAATGCGTACGGCGTCCAGGTCGACAAATTCATTGGCATCCCACTGGTTCACGATCAGTCCGGCATGTCGCGTTCGATCGCAGTGACGTCGGCGGTCTCCGCTGTCACCACGTGGCAGTGCAGAGGTATGTGCCGGCTGTCATGATGGCCGCCAAAGGTACGATAGGCCTTCACCCGTCCGTCACGGGACACGGATGTTACGCGCCCCAGTGTCCAGAATGTGCGGCTCCGGGCTCCTTCCTTGACATGGACGTGCGACGCGGTTGTCTGCGTCACGATCAGGTCACCGCGCTTTGCCCTGACGCTTTCTTGTGTCATTTTCATTTCCTATCCCTGGTACCACGCCTCAAATGCGCTGCCTATCGATTGTCTTCATAAATGGAAGCAGGTAGCTGTTAAGTGCATCCAGGTCCTCGAATTCGTTGGCCTTTGCGTTCTTCGCCAGGCGTGCGACCATGTCGCCTTCGACCGCGTGCATGTCGATGCGGTGGGCGCCAACACCGCCGCATCGCGCGGGCACTTCCTTGTCGATGAAGTGCTGACCGAATCGGCGCCAGGCCGAAACCGTACCATTATCGTCAGCATGCGTCACACGTCCCAGCGTCCAGAACAGACGCGTCGTTTCCCCTTGCTCTTCCGTGTACACGACCTCGCCCATGACAATGGCTACCAGGTCACCTCGCCGGGATGGCTTGGTCGGCTTGCTCATGAACGGCGTCTGCGTGCCTTGCTCATGTCGTGTCGTCGGCTTTTCCATCATTTTGCCGCGTCCATTGTTGCTGGCTTCCAGCTTTCGTCGGGAAACTCGTCCTGCATGACGTCCATGACCTCATCGGTCAGGTCGGGGCGATGCGTCGCGATCCAGGTGGCGAGATCGCCACGTGTAACGCCGTCGATATTGTCAAAGCAGACAGAACTGATCACGCGATGCACGTCGACCCTGCGCAGTTCGCCGAGCGAGTCGGCGGAGATCCTGATATACGGATCGAGGTTTTTCCTGTTCATCAATCAAACTCCGTTATTCGTTGTTTCCAGCATGAACGTTGTTGCGTACTCGTACGCATGATCGGGTATCGGGAATTCATTCGCGCCGCTGTGCTGCCCAACACGATTCGTCATGTCGCCTTCGATGGCTGGCATGTCGACCAGTGTGGCGGAAAGCAGCTGATAGTTCTCTGGCACATCCCGACAGACATAGTGCGTGCCAAAAATGCGGAAGGCGCTGACGATGCCGTCCTGTGCGACGCCTGTGACGCGGCCGAGTGACCAGAAGCACGCCAGCAGTGTGCCTTCTTCAGCGACAAGCATGGGCCTCGTTCTCATCATCAGGATCAGGTCACCACGCTGCGCCACCGGGTTCTTGTTTTCGCTACTCTTCATATGTTCACTTCCTGTTAACGGCTTGCCAATCAGAGAATGATCGTATGCAGTACTTTTTATTGTTCCATTTGCAAACTATCGCAAGGGGAGATCATGGCCAACCCCTCGCCATCCCATCTTCAACCTGTTTCGATTGGTATCGTTGCGGAAAACAAGCTGCCTTCGAGTAACCTGATCGAGGTCACACCGATCGAGAAATTGCCGTTCGTTGATGGCGAACTGACCCAGACCGGGACGACGCTCTCGGCGTCTGGCACGGACGTGAACGGTGCGGCATACAACACCCAGGTGGCTTCCTCTACCACGATCAAGGCTGAATGGTTACGGGAAGGAGAATCCAACCGGGTGAGCGCACCTGACGTCAGGCGTGGCGCCCGTGTCAAGCTGTACCAGTTTGCGGATTCGGACAGGTATTACTGGACGGTGTGCGGCGACGATTCGAGCCTGCGCAAACTCGAGACCGTGACGCACGCATGGAGTGGAACGCAGGACGAGTCGGCGAATCTCGACCCGTCGAACAGCTACTTCTTTCAGGTTTCAACGCATACGGGCCTTGTGACGCTGACGACTTCCAAGGCAAACGGGGAAGCCCACGCCTATGGAATCCAGCTCAACACCAAGGAAGGCTATCTGCGTATCCAGGACGATATAGGCAACTACCTTGTGCTCGATTCAACGCAAAACCTCTTCGAGATCGGCAATGGCGACCAGTCGCTGCTTCAGATGATGCAGTCGAAGCTGAGCATCCTGACGCAGGACGAAATCGACATCAGGACGAAGAGTCTCAACATTCAGGCCAATACCACCCATACCGGTACCCTCACCGAGAACGGTGTGCTGCAACTCAACGGCGACATGACTACAGCACCCGGTGCGCAGGGTGGCGGCACCGGGCAGGTGAGCATCGCAGCCAACGTCAATGTCAAGGGTAACGCCCAGATCACGGGCAATACGACCACCCAGAAGTTGACGTCAGTTGAGGACATCGACGCGCCGAACGTCAATTGATGGTCTACGACTGCTCCCGATTACCACAGAGCCGGACCGGTGGCTTCTGCGATCTGGTAAGCAGCCCAATCCCAGTAGCCACTTACCGTCTCCTGATTGGCCACGGCTTCGCGCCACATCACGCGGGTAATAGCCGGATGCTCGCCGTCGCCTCCAGGGTTGTAAATGGCGTCCAGAGCCTCGCCAGACAGTCCGGTTTCCTGGACCATCAGATCTATCTGTTCAATCGTGAATCCGGTTGTGCTCGCCAGGACGTCCCGAGCCAATATTGCTGGCTCAGTCGGCGCAGGTGATCCAGTAGGGAGACGAAACGCTGGTTCGCCAGCGGGCTCGAAAGATGCAATGTAATCGCGGATGGAGGACAGGGCGTTTGCGTGCAGTAGCGGTCGGAGCCACTGAATGGCCTGATCGGTTGCGTACCCGACGCGGGCGCGGTTCTGCTCCCTCAAGCTTTCGCCGATGAATAGTGGAACAATCATGGACTCGCTTTCGGCGGTGTCGTAATCGACCAGTTCGAGATAGCCGTGGCCATCGACAAGGCGGCCAAGGCTGTCGACATTCGCCTGAATGCCACTGCTGAGGCGGCCATCCGCCGTGTCTTGGAACTCCAGGGAGAGTTTAAGCTGATGATAGTCGGGTAGATATTCAATCGCACCACTGGCCAGTTCGTGATCGAACCTCATGCCGTTGGCGTTGAGCAGGGGAGCGAGCGCTCGCGCGATGGTATCTTCGGAGGTGCCAGGTTTGATGTTGAGAGAGCCATGAAGACAGCATTGATGACCAGACATGTGGTAGTCCTGATTAAATAGATTGGCGTTGAAAAGACGGCATTCGGTGTGGAAAGCGCCGCGCATAAAAAATGACTGAAGGCCAGTCAGTTCAGGAGGGAGCCACCGGAGACGGGGCGAATTTTTGAACGATGGGGATACGTGCCTTGAGGAAATAAGGCGGTTTCGTTGTCGCGAAGGAAAGGCGCCCCGGAGTCCTCTCGGGCGAAGAGCATAGGTGCGTTTCCTGGGTTAGTTTGGCGTTGGTACCAGTTTGCCGGGATCGAGATTCATGGCTGAAGGCGTTTTTACCAGGCGTGGCTCAGCGGCGGGCTGGAGCAGCTTTGCGGCTTGCTGGTCGGCCTGTTTTTCGCTTTCTCGCCGCTTTTGCAATCTGGCGTTCCAGCCCAGGAAGATATGTGTTGGCGTGTACCACGTATCCCATGTCTGCAAGGTTAGCGAGTCTCCCTGAACGATGATGGCCGGAATCCCACGCAGTGACAGTTGCAGATAGGTCATGTGAACGCAGAGACGATCCTTGTCGACACACGTCGCGTGAAACTGCGTTGGATAGTTGAACCCCAGGTTGTGAAAGGTTTCGGCAAGGGCGACGACCATACCGCCGGCCCCACAGGCCGGTTCCAGGACAGTAATGAAACCGTGTTCACGGATCTGGTCCCGTACCTCGTCTTCGTTGCGTAAGGTCATGAGCGCCATAAGACTCTGAACACCGCCGGGCGTAAAGAATTGCCCCAGGCGGTCATTGCCTACGTCCAGCATGCTGAAAATCTTGCCCAGTACATCGCCGTCGCGGTCGATGGCGGAATGCCCAAGACCGGGGGAACCGAATTCGTCAGTGCGTTCCCGATAACACAGCAGGAGCTCGACGAACATGTGCGCGAATTTTGTGGCCTCGTCGGAGGTATAGCCTTTTACTATCTCCATATAGCGCTTCTCGCGCCTGTCGCGCTGGGCGAAATCGAAACGGTTGCTCAGCGCGATGGCACTCGTCTCGATGAAGTCGGTAAAGACCGAGTAAGGGTTGTGCCTCGCAAAGAGCCCCCGCATGAGTTCCACGATATTGTGCTGATGCGGGTTGACCTTGATCGAAAACTGGTTTTTGTCTCGGCGGCCCATGGGCGGATCTCCGGAAGGGAAAATAAAGGAGGACGCCGCAGGGGCGTCCTCAATGACTGTTCCCAACGGTGATATATATCCGAGAGCCGTTTTATTGTCGTGAGCCGTGACCGGTGTTACGCGTGCCAGTTGGGTTCGCTGGCAGCGGGATAGACTGGTGTCAGGCTCGCGAGGTCGAGCAGCGTGAAGTGACCACCTTCGAATACCGCCCCGGTATCGATGTAATGGACGTTGCCCAGCGTGCCATGGCGCGAGACGGGGGTATGTCCGACCACAACAGCGTGGATATCGCGCACGCAAGAGGGATCGAGCGCCAGGATGCGCGCCCGGGCCCATATGGCCAGCTGCGCGAGATGTTCACGCTCCTCAGCAGGAACCTTCGCGCTGCCCAGACGCGTCACGAAGTCCCGCCATGAAGGTACGGGGCAATCGGCGTGTACGATACCGACCATTCCCGCTTCGGTCTCTACCTCGATGGCAACAGGTAAGCGGTCAAGGGCATCCGAGAAGCGTTGCTGAAGTTCGGGGACGTTCTCAATGTTCCATCCTCCGCTGTTGGAGAGGTAGGTAGCGGCATCGACAGTGCCTCGCGGCCAGCGGATGGTGTAGTCGTCATGGTTGCCGCGCACCGGATGAAACCACGGATAATTGAGCCATTCGAGTACGCGGTCCGATTCCGGCCCCCTGTCAACAAGATCTCCCGTGCAAAAGAGACGGTCTGCGTCACGATCGAACCCGACGACATCCAGCACGCGGGAGAGGGCAGAAAACATGCCATGGATGTCACCTGCAACGAGGTCCCGTCCCTTCGTGTTCCTGGCGAAGTGTTCGTGGAAGATCATGATGCGTGCGCTCCGGGTTGACGGGAATCCGGTTGATGGCTGGGGAGGGTGGCGCGGGCGTAGGGGTTCCTGATGAGAAAGCAGCGCTCGTAGATCTCATCGATCCGCGCCTCTTCTTCGGGCGTCTGGCCACCCCTCTGGTTGACAATCCACTCTTCCGCTTCGAAGGGAAAAGGCCACGAATCGATTTCGGTGGTGGCAAGGGGAGAAATGCGCTGCCGGACTTCGAGATCGATCTTGACCCAGGGGTGCCAGGCAGGGCGACGCGGGATCGCGCCCGGCGCGCCGGATGCCTCAGGGGGCGACCGGTGGAAGAAATCCACCTCCCACTTGAGGCCATGCCCCATGCTTTCAGGAAGCGCGCCTTCAGCAACGGGATAGGTGTACCGGTCCTTGAGCATGCCGCTTTCGGCCAGGACCCTGAATTGCCGGAAGTTATCCCCGGTCGTTCCGATCGGCACTTCCGAGTTCGTGCCGTCCTTCAGCTTCACCTTGGTGGTGAGGACGTATTGGGCTGCCTTGCCACGTTCATCGGGCCAGGTCGTACGACGGATGCGGATAGTGCCCCGGCCGCCGTTCGCGTCGCTCTGGGGAACCTTGATTTCCCACTGTTCGTGCCGCTCGGCGGACGTGAAACCTGACGGGGGCGCTACAGTCGGAAGGGAGCCTGTCGCCTCTGGCTGGACCTCGGGCAGTCTTGCGTAGAAGACGTATTCGATTTCGTGGAAGTTCGCGCCCGATGCATCTTCTTCGAGCGCCAGTTTCAGCAGGCTGGACATGACGCGCTCCTGGCGGGAGTCGGACCTTAATCGATACCCCACAGCGTCTTGACGGCGTCCTTCATCAGGTTGAGCATTTCCCGAGACACCGCGCCCGGTGTCACGATGCCGAAGTGAACGAGGGTGGCGTAGATGGCGGCCGCGATGGTCAGCACGATGAAGACTGCGAGAACGACCGCGAGCAGATAGATCTGTGTCTGCAGGTTTGCGACGTCCACAGACAGGGTTGTCGCGGATCCGGACGGGCTGCCCTCATGGGCATGACGTTTGCCCGCGACATAGCGGGCCATAAGGACCATGGCCTGCGAGGGCTCAAGCTGGCCAATCGCGTCCTTCAGCTCGGCGCCGGTCGACTCCTGGCTGAGCGCCGGCAGTTGCCTGCGTGTCGCGGCGAGCGTCTGGTAGGCGACCAGCAGGTCACGCAGGGCGTGCGGTGCTCCTTCGTAGCTATGCAGGGGTACCGGGTCTTCGACATCTGACAGCACGACCCTGATGGTCTGCGCGATCTCTTCTTTCATTGTGGAGCTCCGCCACCGGGTGCGTCAGTGCCGGTTGGCGCGGCGGCGGCATTTGCCTTGTCCACGGCCGCTTTCGTCTGGGCCCACCAGGTGCGCAGATTTTTTTTGTCGATATTGCAGTTGGCGAGATTGGTCGTCTGGGCGATATACACCTGTGAGAGCAGGTCTTCCTTTCCCTCCCAGTCGCTCGAGAGATATTGCGTGCGATCTGGCGGCGGCGCTACCGGGCAATCGGCAAGGAGAATGGCGGGGATCTCGGGAAGGATCGTCTGGTAGTGGTTGACGACCGCCGGGGTAGTCGAGCAGCCTGCAACACACAAGGCGGTCAAGCCTGTTGCGGCGAGCGCGTTAAATCGTTTCATCGTCTTACCCTCAGGTTCTGGCCAGGGTGACATTGATCGATCAGCCGTCCGGGCCGGAGGGGGGTGGCACAAGTGTTGATGGAATGTCCGCGGGCGCACTGGGCGTAGCATGGCTGGGAGAGGTAAATTCCACACACCCTGCCGCATTCGCAGGGGCGGCCGCGCAGTAGCTCTGCCAGAGTCCGGTGATCTGGATCGCGCTGATCTCGCGCGCCTCGGCGTCAGCCTCTTCCTGCTTTTTCATCTGGCCGGCTGCTGGGGCGTACTTCGTCTTGACGCTTTCAATCTGGGCTTTTGTAGACGATGCGATGGAACCCTGCGCGGCCGCCATGTCAGCTTTGGCCTGCACGACGGTGGTGACCACTTCGTCATTGACCCGGTTGAGGGTCTGCGCGAGCTGTAGCTGCTGGGTGAGGTTTCTATTGGCCGCCTGCAGATCGCTGACCTGTTGCTGGGCTGCCGTCAGGCTTGCATTGAGGGTCTTGACCTTGTGAGCCTGGTACGCGCCATAGGCAACCAGGCTTGCCATAAGCGCGAGCACCACTGTGCCGACGATGACTGCGGCGTATGCCTTCAGTTTGTCAAACATGAGACCTCCAGCCATGCTTTCCAGTGCGAATACCCCACTGCAATCGCGTCGATGCTGTGCTCGTCGAGTAACTGGAGCGGAATTTCGCCGTTGTAGTGAAGCTCAGGCAGGCGCAGAAGCGCGTCTCGCACTGTGTCCTTGTCCGCATTGCCTTTCGCACCGACGGCGGTCTTCACACTCGCCGGATCAATGAGATAAAGGGCCTTCCAGATGTCGTAGCGCATCACGGCCCGACGCACGCCACAGATCACCTCGGTCAGGACGCCGTGGGCCTGGGGGCGTCGCAGATTGATGAAAGGAGCCTCGCAGGCAATCATGATCGGGTCGATCTCCCGAAATAGCGACACGAGCGCGTCTTCGAGTGACGCAATCCGGCCCAGGCGCTCACCGAAAAGTTGCGAGGTCCACAGCGTCGCGGGCAACCGTGTTGTCAAATGCAGCGCGTCCAGCGTGCACGCTGTCGTGCGTGTAATTCGCAGCGTCGCGAGGTCGATGTACAACACTGCTGTGCCGAGATGCACGCTTCCCGGATCGATGCCGACGATGCAGATTTCCTGTGGCGAGTCTGCCGGCATGCTCAGCATAGGTACTCCCTAGCCAGTGGAAGTACCAGATTGGGCGCCGGTGTTCTGAAGCACGAAGAGCGGTTCGGTGGCGCCAACGCTCAGATTGATGTTGACGCCGCCGTTCTGGTAGTTCATTGCCTGATACGTGTTGAAGAACGAGCAGATCTGGGCGCAGATGACCTCGTTCACGTTGAACGATCCGCCTGATACCGGGACGTTCACCACCTTGTCCACGCCGCTGACAAGCCCGATCTCGTTGACGACTGCGTATCTCGGATCGCCGTAGATGATGTTGGCGCAATTAAGCAGTTCGGTAACGTCCTGTGCGTTGAAGAAGAGCTTGACGATGGCGGCCGCGGTGATGAAGTCGCCTGAGAGAATGTTGATTGACCCGTTTGCTGGGGTGGACGGCTGTGGATTGAGGTTGGATGCATCCGGCACATAGGGCGTGATGGTGGAGACGCCGCCCGCTACCGTCACCATGTTCAGTTCGACCCCCACACCCGTGAAATCGATCCTGCGCAGGAAGTAGCATGCATAGGGCACGCTATTCCAGGTGATCACCTGTCGCAGGGCATACTGGGCCATCTGCGAGGTGGCGAGGTCCGCGTTCACCGGGCGCATGATGAAAGGCAGGTGATTGAATAGTGCGGCATCCGTTGCCTGATGCTGCAGGGGCTGCGAAAGCGCGACGTTGTCGGCGCCGGCTGTCACACCTGCGCCACCATTGCCGATGCAGTAGTAGCGCTGGGAGGGGAGGATGCCAGGTGAGGGTGCCACACCTGCCTGTACACCAAACTTCTCGTTGAGCGTGGTGTTCGCCATCATCGTGAAGGGAAGGTTCTGCAGCAGGCACGTCTGCAGATACGCGCCCCATGCCGTGCGCTGACTCTGTTCCATTTAGGTATCCTGATCAAATGACGCGAGCCGGCCGGAAGGAGCGGCGGGCTGGTCTAGTCAGATGGTGGCGTGTACGTGAGGCCGCCGAGATTCCTGACTGGCCAGATATCCGGGAGTTGGGGTAGGGGGGCGCCGGGTGTCTGCCAGGGCGGCGGCCAGATGCTGACGATGGAGGCGGCCCGATCCGTATCGGATAGCGCGAGCCAGTTCTCGATGCCAATCAACGGAGGAATGACAGGGTTTCCCGTTGAGACACGTATCGTTGAGCGCACGTCAATGCCCTGCATGCTGACGTAGCCGTAGACGTCGATCGGATCGCGCGCCGGCCGTACGACCAGACCGATCCGTTCCTTCACACTCGATTGCGCCGATGCTTCGAGGCGGTTGCCGATCTGGCCAACCCTCGCGGCATTGATGTCGTAATCGAAATGCACCCTCGCGAGGGTGCTGTGACGGATGACATCGACTTCAGTATCACCGTCGTAGACATCCTCAACGGACGCCGTGAGGTTGTCGCCCGTTCGTATGATGGCCGAACCGACGTCCCTGATCGTGGAGTCGTTGATCCCGGAAATGAACTGGATGCTGTAGCTGGAGAGCTTCTGCATCATGGAGAGCATGGCCGCCTGCAGGTTTGCGACAGAGTGGGTCGACTGCAGGTTCACTCCGGTGGCAGCCTCGATGAGCGACTGGTACATGAGCCCATAGTCGTCAGCGGAGAAGACTGTGATGTCGATATTGCGCAGCCTGAACCACTGTGCGTAGGTTTCGCCGCTGCCGTTGATACTGCCGTCGCCGAGCTGGATCACGTTGTCGGAGTAGATGCGTTCGACCATTCCGAAGACCATGCCGCGACGTTCCTCATGCTCCTGAAAGGCGATCAGCTTCCACTGGTTGGTGGCGGCCTGCCAGATTGCGTTCGCCGTGGCGCAGAAGGCATGAACCGAGATCATCGGCACAATTGCCGGCTGCCAGGACAGCGCTTCAAGGGCGATATCCTGTGTCACGAGCCCGGAGTCAACCACGGACATCAGGTCCGCTATCGGTGGCGTGGGAATGCGCTGCACACGTGTAGCGATCACGCTCGGGACAGGCTCATTGGTCAGGTCAAAGCCGACCGACTGGCAGAAGCAGTAGATCATGAACGCAAAGCCGTCCTTCGCGGTCATGGGCACGATCGGCTCTCCCGTCACGGGGTTGTTCACGACGAGAAAAGCCGTGTAGAGATCCTTGCTCGCGAAGAAGGCCCAGTGGTGGAGCAGGATATCCTCGAGCGTGTAGGGGCTCGATCCAGACATATCAATCATGGCTGAATTGAGCACCTTGGTCTGCAAGGTGTTTGAGCGCGAATTCTCCATACGCGTCTGGATATTGGCTTCGACGTCGGTCTGGACCAGCGCATTGCCCACGGCCACTGGCTGCTCATTGTCGAGCATCTGGTCGAGCGTCCACGTGGTGTCCGCGACAGCGTTGTAGCCGAGGTTCAGTGCGATGGCGTCGAACTCGATCGCCGGATAGAGCGAATCCGGCATATCGGACACGTTGTGGTTCATCACGTAGGCTGCCAGCGGTATGCCGCGGTCCGTTAGCAGCTTCTGGATGAGTGTCCTGAAGGTGGACTGCTTGCCAGCATTGCGCTCGATATAGTTGATGTTGCGGTACAGCCAGATGGATTGCGCGAGCGTGAGCTGATCGTAGTACGCATCGAGTCCGAGATGCGATGCGAGATACTGCCTCACGTGGTAGCTGTGGGCTTCGGCGGTGCCACAGGCGGCAAGGCGATACGAAATGATCGCCATGGCGAGGCCGTAGTACAGGTTCGAATTCTGGACCGTGAAGTAAAGCTCGTCACTGATCCCGTACTGCGGATTGAACCAGCGGTTCTTGAAGGCCTTGATCCAGCCCTGAAGCTTTTGCACCAGGCTGAACTCGTTGGGTTCGATGAGCGATGCTGGCCACCCGAGAATGTCGCCATCGGCCGCGCTGATCGCGCTCTGAACCTCAACCGGATAGATGATTCCAAGGATCAGGAACACCTGCTTCGGGTATTGCGTGACGAGCTGATAGTACTCCCATGTTCCAAACTGGTAGGCGGCAGCAGTCGCTGTATGGACCTTGAGGTTCTCCACGGTGAAATCGATGATCTGCATGCTGTCAAGCGATTTCACCTGCATGGGCGTATCCGTGAAGTGGTACTGCCCGGCCACGTTCATGTAGTACTTCCACGTGGTCGGCTCTGTCTCGTCAAATCTCATCAATCCATAGTAGTCCTTTACATACTGGTTCAGTCCATCCAAACTTTCCTGTGACTTGATCGTGAGGGTGCTCGCGAGCTGGATGCACTGGTTGATATAGACCTGGAACTCATTGGAATTGCTCGATGCCACGGCAGTGCTCCGGGCGGAGGGTGCGCGCAAAGGTTGCTGAAGCGGTTCCCGGATCCGGGAAAAGGGGAAAGCATGAATTCAAGTGCCTACCGGCGGGTGATTGAATCGGCCGCAACGGGCAGGAAATTCCACGTTCTGCAACTCGTGCGGCGCGACCCGGAGACCGCGGCCATACTCGCCAAGCTGGTCCCGTCCACCAATCCGGTGCAATACAACCAGGAGGGTCAGAGGGAGATCACGCAACCCAACCTGTATGAGTTCCGCAATGCGGCGGAGCAGACTGCCCGCAACATCAATGACGCGGAAACCGTCATGGGCCTGCTGCCCGACATGGAGCTCGCGCAGCAGGTACTCGTGGCCAGCATCGGGTCGCCGAAGGACATGATGTCGATCGACCTGACCTTCACACCGCCAGAAGGGCTGATGCCGCCCGATGTGAGCGGCGCGCTCATTGATCGCTATCGCCGGCATTTTGAGCAGGTTCATAAAATTAAGGCGCTCATTCCCGAGATCCTGAGGGCTGCGCTCTTCAGGACGGGCTCATATCCGGTTGCCGTGATTCCAGAAAATTCGGTCGACGCGGTGATCAATGGCGAGCAGCGCCTGTCGATGGAGTCGCTCTCGGAGCACATCTATGCCGATGGCACGGTGAGGCCTCTCGGGATACTCGGGCCGGTACAGAAGACGGCGCCCACCGAGCAAAGCATGACCAGCATCTCGGCCGAGTCGTTTGCTGACTGGCGCTTCAACGCGTGGGAAAGCCGGCACGTCGGGCGGGTCCGGTTCGAACTGGGATTCGCGCAGCCGTTGCGCGAGGATGAGGTTTTTCTGAGCGTGACCGACAACCCGACGGTGCTCAAGATCCCGGAGATCAGGCAGAAGATCCGTGAGTGCCGGATTCTCGAAGCGCTCAGATCGCCAGCGCTGGAATCGGTGGGCTACGGCCGCGACATGTCGATCGCGCAGATGAACGATCGCGAACTTACGGGCGTGCTCTATCGCAACCGGCAGTATGGGTATCAACCCATCGCAAGCGTGAAGACCCAGGAGCAGCTCACGCGCCGCACGGTCGGCAGCCCGCTCACCATGCACATTCCTTCCGAGGCGGTGATCCCGGTGCATGTGCCGGGCACGCCTGAGCATCAGGTTGGATTCTTCGTGCTGCTGGACATGGAAGGGCATCCGATCGTCAGGCAGGCGATCACCGACTCCTACCAGCAGATGACGCAGCAGCTGAACACCGGCGGTGCGTTTCCCTCCGCGATGATCAACAAGGTGAAGTCGCAGATGGAGGGTTTCAATTTCACGAACCGGGAATCGCTCGATTACAGCGCCAGGGTCTACGGTGACATGATCGAGCAGGACCTGCTCGCGCGCCTGCGCAATGGTGTCTATGGCTCCGGCGTCGAGCTCGCGCGGCGCGAGGAAATCTATCGCGTGATGTTTGCGCGGGCGCTGGCCAGACAGAATAGCCAGCTGCTCTTCATTCCCGCGGAGTTCATGACCTACTTCGCCTTCCGGTTCAACGAGAACGGGATCGGGGAGTCGCTGCTCGACGAGATCCGCATCCTGAACGGGCTGCGCACGACACTGCTCTTCTCCAACGTGATGGCGGGCGTGCGCAATTCCATCGCCCGCACGGATGTGAAGATCAAACTCGATGAGGAGGATCCGAACCCCGAGAAGACGATGGAAACCATTATGAACGAGACCGCGCGTCTGCGTTCAAACCAGATGCCAGTCGGAATCAGTTCGCCCTATGACGTGCTGGACTTCATCGCGCGAGCGGGCTTCAATTTCGTAGTGGAGGGCCATCCCGGTTACCCGGACGTGAACATCGACTTTGGCGAGCGGAATACCAGCTATGCCAAGCCCGATACGGATCTCGAGGACAACCTGCGCAAGCGCGCGCTCATGAAGGTCGGCACACCACCCGAGCTCATCGATACCGCGAGCCAACCCGAGTTCGCCACCTCGATCGTCACGAGCAATACGCTGATGTCCAAACGCGTGATGCAGTTGCAGGACGAGTTTCATCCGCAGCTTGCGGCGCATATGCGCATCCACGTGATGAATACGGCGGAGACGATGGCCGACCTCAAGCAGATCCTGCGCGATAACTTCGCCAAGCTGAAGTTCGACAGGGAGGACCGGCAGGAGGCGCGCAACTGGTCGACGTATCGTGCGGGCGCCGCACCGGACCGCAAAGCGGAAGTGCCCGTGATCACGGAGCGGCCGGCAGGAGACAGGAATGTCGGCGAAGAGCAGAAGGAATACCTCGTCGAGCAGATCCTGATCGAGTTTCTGATGAACGTCGAGGTGTCGTTGCCGCGGCCGAACTCGTCGACGCTGGAAAACCAGGTGACGGCGCTCGAGACTTACACGAAGGCGCTTGAGGCCGGGCTCGAAGCGTGGATCTCCGAGAAATTTTTCAACGTCGATACGGCTGGCGATGTCGCTGCGAAGATCGAAACCCTGAAGGAAGTGGCCAAGGCCTACTACGTCCGCCTCTACATGATCGAGAACGGCATGTTGCCGGAGCTCGCCCAGCTCACCACGATGGACGAGGACGGCAAACCGCTCGTGGATGTCTTCAGGATACAGACCGAGCACATCGAGCAGTTGCAGAAGGCCTTCGGTGAGTTCTTCAAGGGTTTGCTGCCGATCACGAACCGCGCCAACGAGAAGTTCAAGACGGTGCAGGACAAGAGCACGACGGAGGCCACCGACAGCTATTCGTCGGGCTCCGACACTTCAGGCGGCGAGGATTATGGCTTTGGAGGTGGTGGTGGCGAGGCGGACATGGGCGGCGGTGAGATGCCGGACTTCGGCGGTGGTGAGGGCTTCGACGCGATGCAGACGTCTGAGGGCGAGGGCGAATTGACGCCGTCGCCGTTCGGATCCGGTGGCGAGGAGAACACGGGCGGTGAGGAAGAGACCGGCTCGGGAGGTAGCAACGAGGCTGGTGAGGAAACGGGTAACGAAATGGGCAGCGAAACGGCTGACGAAACGGGTAGCGAGACCGGCAATGAATCGGGCGAAGGGAAACCGCAAAAGCCGGGAGCGAAAAAGAAAGGGAGCGAAGACGAGGAGGAGAACCCTGAGGAGGGTGAAGAAGGTGAAGAGGGCCCGCCACCGTGACCCGGATTCGGGGGCCGGGGTTGGACAAAATGCGCTTTAATCGGGTGGTCTACGTGCATGGTCGAACGCAACGCACAGGCGGGACATACCGTGATTCTCCGGCTTTCCCGAGAACCAGTCGTTATCGACAGTCCGGCCGTTGCCCGTTGCGATACCGACATGCCAGTGCGCGCCGCACAGCCGGTGCACGACCGGCAATTGGCGAGGTCGCCAGAAGACAATATCGCCGGCCTGTACCATGTCCTGGGCATCGATCTTCCGCCAGCGCGAGAGGGCTGCATCGACCGCGGACACCGAAGCGATCCTGCCGATCGGGTGACAGGCTCCCTGGAAAATCGCACTGACGGTGTAGGCGCATGACAGCAGCCCCGGGAAACCTACGCCGAAATAGCTGCGCTTCGTCCAGGCATTCCAGCGTTGCATTCCGTACAGTGACCCATCTTCCCGAACGGCCCCGGGAGCGGATTGCGCGGCCGCCACGAGACTCGCGCGCAGTGAGGGTTCGCAATACGCGCTGGCGTGGTTACCGGCGTGTGCGACCGGCAAGGACGCCAGCGCAATCGCTGTTGCCGCAAGCCATCGCAGCCGGATCGAAATGGACAATCTGGTCATCTCTTCAGTTCGGGACGGTACCAGGAATCAGGACGCGATCAGTGTGTCGCGATGCGGTTGCCGTGCGTGTTTCCCGATTGCGCAAACGTGGCAATCGGATCATCCGGGCGTGCGGATTTATTACTGGGTGTTTGCGTGCCCGATTTCCCTCGAACTGCCTTTGAATGGTCGGTGTTGCAGTGCGTGGCCGCTTTCGTGCATGCGTCAGCCGGCTTGTGACGTTTCGAATGCGCCGCTTCTTCCTTGCGCAGATCCTGGGGGCTCATCCACTGCTCGGTATACGCTGCATGGGCGGTGGTGCTCAGTACTGCCAGCAGGGCAGACATGATCGCGATCGTCGCGAACTTCTGTTTCATTTCACTCCGGGGTAAAAGCATTGGGATTCCAGCAGAGGGCATCGTTCGCCCATGCAGGCACATTCCTGAAGACATTTGCAAGAACCGGCAACCGGTAGCTGGCCGCCTGCCTTTCGCCTGAAGTGGTGAAAGGCTGGCGATTTTTTTTGCCGGCGTGCCGACGGCCGCGCGATCGCACTGTTCGCGCTGGATGTGGCAGTCAGCAATGTCGCCAGCGGACGGCTTCGTATGCATCGTGTCAGATCGTCGCCGCAGCCCGCGCCCCGGATGCGGCTTCGTGAGGCGCGTCCCGATCGACGAAGTCGATCGTGAGGTTACCTTCGGCCGAGCTCGAAAGCAGGATCTTTTCTGGCGTTGTGCCGCTGGCCATACGCGCCAGCAGCTCGCGCGACATGGTGGGCAGGATGCGCTGGTTCAGGAACGCGTCGACGTTGCGCGCGCCAGACTCACGCGCGAGACATAGTTCAGCCATCGCCGCGATAAGCGAGTCATCGCACGAGAGTTCGACATCGTGTTGCCGGCGCAGCCGTCCGGCGATCTTCGCGAGTTTCAGACGCACGATGGCAGCCAGCGCAGCGACGTCGAGCGGGCGATAGACGAGCGTCTGGAAGCGCGCGAGCAGCGCCGGCTGGAAGTGCGCGACCAGCTGCTGGTGGATCGCCTCGAGGAGGGCCGCCTGCGCGATGTCCGGGCTGTCGCTGGTCACCTCGTCGATCGTTGCACTGCCGAGGTTCGACGTCATCAGGATCACGCAGTTGCTGAAATCGATCTCGCGTCCTTCGCCATCGCGCATCGTGCCGCGATCGAACACCTGGTAGAAGATGTCGAGTACGTCGCGGTGCGCCTTTTCGACCTCGTCGAGCAGCACCACGCTGTACGGGCGCTGGCGCACGGCTTCGGTCAGGATGCCACCGCGGCCGTAGCCGACGTAGCCCGGGGGCGATCCCTTGAGCTGGGATACGGTATGCGATTCCTGGTACTCCGACATGTTGATCGTGGTGAGCGCTGCCTCACCGCCGAAGAGCTGGTCCGCGAGTGCAAGCGCGGTTTCCGTCTTGCCAACACCGGACGGGCCCGCAAGCAGGAAGACGCCGAGCGGCGCGTGTTCGCTCTTCAGTCCCGCCTTCGCAGTACGCAGGCTTTCCGCGAGTGCGGCCAGCGCCTCGTCCTGTGCGACGACGCGTTTGCCAAGTTCGGTCTCAAGCGTGAGCAGACCTTTCAGCTCATTTTCGAGAAGGTTGCCGACCGGCACGCCGGTCCATTCTGCCACCACGCGCGCGATCGCCTGGGCGTCCACGTCGGCGAAGATCAGTGGTGACTTGCCCTGAGCCTGGGCAAGCATCCGTCTGGCTTCGGCGAGCTTCGTTCGATCCATGACACCAGCGCCGCCGTCATCGGAAGGGCCACAGTCGTGCGCCCGATGCACCAGCTCGCGTTCGCTGACGTAACGCGCCTGCAGGGTGGTCATTTGGCTGTGCGCCTCCACGAGCGCGGCATCCAGGCTGTCGCGTCGTGCCTTCACGGTGTCGATGCCAGTCCGCTCGTCCGAGTCGAGCGTCGCGCGCTCCAGTTCGAACGCAGCCACCGTTGCCCGGGCGCGCTGCACTTCCGCCGGCGGTGATTCGAGGCCCATGCGCACGCGGGCGGCTGCCGTGTCGATCAGGTCAACTGCCTTGTCGGGCAACTGGCGCGCGGGGATATACCGGCGCGAGAGCTTGACCGCAGCCACCAGCGCTTCGTCACGGATGTGCACGTTGTGATACTTCGCATAGCGGTCCTTCAGGCCCCGCAGCATCAGGCACGCCGAATCATCGTCCGGCTCGTCCACCTTGATCATCTGGAAACGGCGCTCGAGCGCGGCATCGCGCTCGAAATATTCCTTGTATTCAGACCAGGTGGTTGCGGCGATCGTGCGCAATTCGCCGCGCGCGAGTGCGGGCTTGAGCAGGTTGGCCGCGTCGGCGCCGCCGGCGGCGTTGCCCGCGCCGATGAGCGTGTGCGCCTCGTCGATGAAAAGCAGGATCGGCTCGGCTGAGGCCTGCACTTCGTCGATCACGTTCTTCAGGCGCTGCTCGAATTCGCCCTTCACACCCGCGCCGGCCTGCAGCAACCCCAGATCGAGCGTGAGGATGCGCACATCGCGGATCACATTGGGCACGGCGCCTTCAGCCACACGCAGCGCGAGCCCTTCGACGAGCGCGGTCTTGCCTACGCCAGGCTCACCGACGAGGATGGGATTGTTCTTGCGACGTCGCGCCAGCACGTCAACCATCTGCTGGATTTCGCGATCGCGGCCGAACACCGGGTCAATCTTTCCATCCCGTGCCCTGGCTGTGATGTCGATCGCGAAGCGGGCAAGCGCGTCGCCTTCCACATTGCGCCTGACGGGTTGTGCAGCCTGCGCAGTCGTCGCCTGCGGCGTGTGTCCAGCCGCGTCGCCACCATTCACTGCAGGGGACAGGTCCTGCGGAACTTCCGGCTCCTCCGGCTGGTTCTCGCAGGTTCGCAGCCCAAGGCGCGGCAGCAGGCGCTGGATCTGCGCTGCGCTGATTGACAGGAGTTGCCAGGCATTGTTTGCACGAAGCACGTGCGGTGCTTCAATAATGGCCTGCAGCACATTGCCCGAGCGGATCATCGCGTCGCCGGTTGTGTCGTTCGTCGACGCAATGAACCAGGCATCCTGGAGAACGACGGCCAGTTGCGGCGAGAGGCTGGGGCGGCCACGCTGGGTACGCGGCGTGTGGTCGATGGCCTTGAGCAGCGTATCCCACACGGCATCCACATCAAGATCATAGTGGTTGATGATGGCCGGGATATCGCCGTCGCCGGCCTCGATCAGCTTGAGCAGCAGGTGCTCGACCGTAATTTCATCCGAGAGTCGTCCCTGGCACAGGCTCGCGGCCGCCTCGAGCGCGTTTGCACAATGGGGATTCAGGCGCTGCAGCAGCTGGCTTGCGTCACGGGTGAAAGCGTATCGGTCGGGGTGCACGGTCATGTTCGGGCTGTTCGCACTGGAGTAGGGGCCCGTCTGCAAGAGACGCGGCCCCGTGCATAAAAAGGCCAGCCCGCAAAGGGGATTGAGCGGGCTGGCAAAGGAAGGCCGGATATTCCGAGGCACCGGGGATGGTGGACCGGCCTTCAGACCAACGTTTACAAGGATCAGGAACGCTCGTTCCAGGTGTCCTTGTGGATGATGTTGCCGTCCTTGTACGACCACGTGATCGTTTCGTAACGCAGCTCGACTTCTTCGAGGTGGTTATGCTTTTCGTAGTCGGGATCCTTGATGTCGAGCATCTTCGGACGCACAGCGACGATCTTCACGTTTTCGAGCCTGGTGTTGAAGTATTCTTTCTCCTTGCCCGCGTCGTCGATCTTGTACCACTTGATCTCCGCCGACTTCAGCGTCTGGCCGCTCGTCACGGCCTTGTACAGATACGGCGTCGACGCGTCGGTCTCCTTGACCAGCGTGATCGGCGCGTGCACGCGCGTGCCCGTCAGCTTGCCGGTGTTGCCGTCGGTCGGAATATGCAGGCTGTGATTGAACGCGGTGATTTCGACGCTGCCTTCGCGACCCTGGACGGTGACCGAGCCCTTGATGTCTGCGCCACCATCGTCCTTGAGCCACATGTATGACGGAATTGCCATTCTTTACTCCCTGTTACTTACAGCAAGAATCGCCCGGAACCAGTCGCCGGGCTTCACAACCCCAAAGCCAGAAGCTCCAGGGACCCAAAACGTTACTGGGGCGTAGCGCCCGTACCTGCCGGCTTGCCTGAGCCCTGGGCAGTCACGGGTGTATCGGGCACCAGCGTGATTTCCACGCGGCGGTTTTTTGCCCGCCCGACGTCGGTGTCGTTGCCCGCAAGAGGGCGCGTGTCGCCATAGCCCTGAATCGCGAACTGGGTGGCCGGGATGCCCGAGGCGTCGATCAGCCAGTCGCGCACCGCTTCGGCGCGCGCGGTCGAGAGCTTCAGGTTGCTGTCCGGCGAGCCGACGTTGTCGGTATGGCCCGCCACGAGAATCCGCTTGTCGGGGTGTGCCTTGATCATGTCGAGCGCGGCCACCATGACCCGGTTGGAGCCGTCCTTGAGCTGCGACTTGCCGCTATCGAAAAGCGACATGCTGTCGAGCGTCACGACGGCGGGCGGTGGTGGTGGCGGCTGATACGACGCAATGGCGGCATTGAGCGGTGCAATCAGGCTGGCGCCCCGGTACATGCCGAACGACAGCGGCAGCGGCACGCCCGAGCGTGCATAGCGTTGCAGCTCGTCGCGATCGGCGACGAGCGTTTGCAGGACATCGCGCTTCGCGGCGTCGTGACTGGCCGGGATCATCGACCAGCGCCCCAGATCTGCGCCAATACGCGTGATTAGTGTCTGGTTGTGCCGCATCGAGAAGAAGAACGCGACGGCGGCGGCGCAGGCAAGCAGCACCAGCGCGTGGGCGAGCGCAATCCAGCGTGGCGACATCCAGAATCGCTGGGGCATGGCCCGGATCAGCGGCTGTGGCAGTGGCCAGGGCATCGGTGAGCCAACGCCGGGCGAGCGCGTGACCTGCGTTTGCATCTGGACGTCGTTTTCCCACGGACGGCCCGGCCCGCACGCGGGCCCGCAGTCGATCCAGCCGACGCCGTACAGCGCCCATGGCGTGGCGGGCTGCCGGGGGTCAACAAGCGCATGAATGACAACGCGTTGTGTCCAGCCGATGATCGAGGCGAGAGCGGCGGCACGCGTGGCAGGTACGCAGCTGTCTGCCACGCGTCCGACTTCATTGTCGGCGGCCCGGATCACACTCGCGAAACGCTGCGTATCGAGCAGTCGGGTGGCTGACGACACGCCGTACCATTGCGGTGCAGGAAGGTCCACCGGTGACATCGGACCATGGTCCGAAACCAGCTCCTGCGGGGTTCCGCGGACTCCCTCGGGTGCGAGCCGCTGATACACCGCGACATAGCCCGGAACCGGACGCGAGCCCATAATCCGTGCAGCGTCTCCTGTCGCCTGCCGGACGACACGCAGCGACTGCAGCAGTACATCTTCATCTGTATACCGGCCCGGGGCCACCGACAGTACGACACCGTCCGGTGCACGCCCGTCACGCCACTGCCTGACGGCGACCGCCATACGGGGCAAATCCTGGGGCCGGTCCACGCGCAGCCAGATGGCGCCATCTCCGACGTGCGCGAATCGCTGGCCGTTATGCCGGTCAAAGAGTGCGGGCAGATCGTCGCCCGTCACCAGCACGAGCGGCATGCGGGTGCGAAGCCGCAGGGGAATGTCAGCCGTAGCAGCACCCAGGGACGCCATCACGTGGGCGTTATCGTGACGCGCACCGGCAAGCAGACCGGTACGCCAGAACATCAGCAGGCCGGCGAAGATCACGAAGACAGCCGTCAGCGTCCAGGCGAGCCCCGGTGTCAGCCGGGCCACGAGCCAGATCACGGCGAGCGCCAGCACGAGCGCAAACACGGTCATCACCCGCAGGGGATAGCCCAGGCCGTCATGGCCCGCCGCCTGCGCCGAACCCGTTCCGGCCGTCAGCATCGAGAGATCGGATTTCATCGCTGGCTGACCTCGATCTTCGCCTTCACCGGGCCGATCTGCGCGAGCTGGGTATCGAGCACCCTGCTGCCAGCGATCCACACCGCAACTGCCACGATGCACGCAAGTGCAACGAGGAGCCACGGTGCGAGGCGCCGAAGCCCGCTGGAAATCCGCAGCCCGGCCGTATCCGTCAGAAAAGGGTGGTCCACGTCTGCACGAAGCGCCTGCAGACGCGTATCAAGTGCTGCGACCAGCGCAGTACGTTTCGCGTCTGACTCGCGCACCGTGCGACCCATAAAGCCCATGCCGAGGATCGCCGCGTAGTACTCAAGTAGTTCAACATCGGGCGATGATTCGTGAAGGCGCGCTTCGACGTTGTCGATTACGCGCCTGCCGGCGTCGTAGATGGAAAAGCGCTCGACCTGCATCGGATGCGTTTCCCATGCAGTACGGTCCTCGCCCGGCAGATAGCGCAGCGCCACTTCATCGAGCAGGCCACACTGGGCAAGCAGCGCTTCGCGTTTGACGTCTTCGGGACAGTCGCGATGTGCAAGCTCATCCGTGAGCTGATCGGCCAGCTGACTGCAGCGTCCGCGAAAGCGCGCAGCATTCCGAACCGCTCCCCCGGACGACAGTGATGTCACGAGCAGCGCGGTATCGTGAAGCAGATCACGCATGCCACCGCCGGCCAGACGGCCGGTCTCAGGTGCAGGATATGTGTGGGTCCGTTTATCGCGGCCCAGTGTCAGAGTGTTCATGCGCTCGGGTCTTCAAGGCGGGACCGGATGCGCCGGGGCACATGCTCTGTGAGAGTGTGGTCTTTTACCCCGGACGGGCTATCCGTCTGCAACAGTTGGTCTATGGTTGTATAGCTGCTCTACGTTCTTTTCCTCATACGCATCGGATTCTATATGGCACTGTCGCATTGAGCATAGCGATTTTTTCAGGAATCCTGGTGAATCATGAAACAAGGATTGTTATATCGGCGTACATTAAATTTGAGATACGCATTGCGCATTCACATCGCAGAGATTGTTGATAAACGTCAAGTCAGCAAAGCCCCATCTGATTGATTGAAAGGGCGTCTCACCGCAAAAAGGCGGGGTACGGTAGTGGGCAAATCATCGTGACTGTGTTGAGGATGCCAGATAGCGTCAATCCCATTTCGAATTAACCTTATTTAACAAACGACGGTTCGTGAATGAATTGCGAACAGGCTTTGACTGGAATGCGGTAAACCTGTTTAATACGCGTTGCCTATAGGGTCGCAAGAATGAAAACCACGTCAAGGGGAGCAGTCTGGATGGAAATTCGCGCTGTGTGTGCGGGCGGCCTCTCTGTCGCGACGGTTGATTCCTGCGGAGATCATCTACTCCATTCGTGAGGACAACCAATGGACAGTTTTCAAAGAGAAATTCCGAAATCTCGCGTTTCGATCACACTCGACCTGCACACGGGCGGGGCACAGAAGAAGGTCGAGCTGCCGCTCAAGCTGCTCGTCGCGGGTGACTTCAGCGCAGGCCGTGAGCAGGCCCCGCTGGCCGAGCGCAAGAAGGTCAACATTGACAAGAACAATTTTGATTCGGTACTGGCTGACTATGCACCGGACCTGAAATTTGGCGCGGAAAACACCCTCGCGGCCGATGGTTCGGAGTTGCCCGTGAACCTGTCGTTCCGTTCGATGACGGACTTCGAGCCGGAACAGGTTGCCCGCCAGATCCCGGAACTTCAGGCGCTGCTCGCGATGCGTAACCTGCTGCGTGACCTGAAATCGAACCTGCTCGATAACGCGACGTTCCGTCGCGAGTTCGAAAAGATCCTCAAGGACAAGCGTCTGTCGGACAAGCTGCGTGGCGAACTGGGACAGCTCGCCACGGCGGCAACGCAACCGGAAGGCCATGCCTGAGGGAGGCAGGCCGAAGTCGGCCTTCACCGCCTTTCGCAATCAGGTTGCCATTCAAACGCAGACAGGAATCCTCATGAAACAGAACGAAACCCATCAGGGCGCAACTGAGACCGTTGTGCTCGACGCACCCGAGAGCGTATATGCCTCGCTGTGCGGCAAGATCAACCTGAAGCCCATCGCTGAAGCGCGCCCGATCGAGGCGTTCCGTGACAGCGACACGCTTTCCGAAGCTTCCGCCGACGAGCGCATTGCGCGCGGCATGGGTGCCTTCCTTGAGCTGGTTGCCCAATCGAGCCAGCCGGTCGAGCGTCTTGACAAGTCGCTGCTCGATTTCCACATCGGCCAGCTTGATCGCCAGATCAGCCGTCAGCTCGACGCGGTGATGCACTCGCCGGAATTCCAGGCGCTCGAAGGTCGCTGGCGCGGCCTGAAGATGCTCGTCTCGCGCACGGACTTCCGTCGCAATGCGCGCATCGAGGTGCTCGATGTGTCGAAGGACGCACTGCAGCGCGACTTCGAGGACACGCCGGAGCTCATCCAGAGCGGACTGTATCGTCTCACGTACATCGAGGAATACGACACGCCGGGTGGCCAGCCGATCAGTGCGCTGATCAGCGATCTCGAGTTCGAGAACTCGCCGATGGACATCGCCCTGCTGCGCAACATCTCGAAGGTGGCGGCCGCCGCTCATATGCCGTTCATTGGCTCGGTGGGCGCAGCGTTCTTCGGCAAGAAGTCGATGGAAGAAGTGGCCGCCATCCAGGACATCGGCAACTACTTCGATCGCGCCGAATACATCAAGTGGAAGAGCTTCCGCGACACGGACGACGCACGTTATGTGGGTCTGACGATGCCGCGCGTGCTGGGCCGCCTGCCGTACGGCAAGGACACGGTGCCGGTGCGTGCCTTCAACTATGAAGAAGCGGTGATGGGCCCGGATCACGACAGGTACCTGTGGGTCAATGCCTCGTTCGCATTCGCCGCCAACATGAGCCGCAGCTTCGTGAATAACGGCTGGTGTGTCCAGATCCGCGGGCCGCAGGCCGGTGGCAAGATCGAGGACCTGCCATTGCATCTGTACGATCTCGGCACCGGCGTTCAGGCCAAGATCCCGACCGAAGTGCTGATTCCCGAGACGCGCGAGTTCGAGTTTGCGAACCTGGGGTTCATTCCGCTCTCGTTCTACAAGAACCACGACTTCGCGTGCTTCTTCTCGGCCAACTCGGCGCAGAAGCCGGCGCTCTACGAGACGAAGGAGGCAACGGCCAACAGCCGCATCAACGCGCGCCTGCCGTACATCTTCCTGCTCTCGCGCATCGCGCATTACCTGAAGCTCATCCAGCGCGAAAACATCGGCACGACCAAGGACCGGCGCGTGCTCGAGCTGGAACTGAATAGCTGGATCAAGGGCCTCGTCACCGAGATGAAGGATCCGGGCGATGAACTGCAGGCGTCGCACCCGCTACGTGAGGCGAAGGTGACGGTCGAGGACATCGAGGACAATCCGGGCTTCTTCCGCATCAAGCTGTACGTCATTCCTCACTTCCAGGTCGAAGGCATGGACATTGGCCTGTCACTCGTGTCGCAGATGCCGAAGGCCAAAAGCTAAACGGTTACTGCTGATGTGAACCGCGCCGGGGCACCGTACCGCCCCGGCGTTCTTTTTTCTGAATCTGTATGGTGGGGATCCGTTGATGCTGTCTGGCCTGCTCAGGACACTGTTTCCATCGCGTGACGCGGAACAGCTCACACGCTCGCGTCTTGATACATGGAGCGACTGGTTGCAGCCGCTACCGGGCGAGCACGGCGTGGGGCGTGATCCCGGCTATGAAGACGCGTTCTTTGCGCTCAAGGATGAATCGACCCGGCTTTCCGGCATCGACGATGCGCTGATCGTGCGCTCCTGCGAGCAGCTGCTCAAGGAAACCGGCAAGGATCTCCGGGTGGCTGGCTACCATGCCGGCGCACGCCTGAGGCAGGATGGGCCGGCCGGATTTGCAGACGGACTGGAGCTGGTAGCCGCCCTCATTGAGCGCTTCGGCGAGTCGGTGCTGCCCGCGCGTGCCGAGGCGAAGAAGGGCGCGCTGGAAATGCTGGCCACCACCCGCATGGTGGAGTTGCTCGAGAGCCGTGGCGAGCCAGCTTCCCACGATCTTGAACGCGTGCTTGCAGCACTTGACGTCCTCGCGACGCAGACGGCCACATGGGCGGAAGCCGCGCGGCCGAACCTGCAACCCCTCATCTCGAGGTTTGAAGGTAAGAGTGAACCGTCCGGTGTCGCCACGGATACGTCGCCGCCCCCATCTCCTGTGATGGGTGGTGCACTCTCCCGAGCGATCGCCTCGACGGCCGACCTGCTGGAACAGTCGCGAACGATGGCCATGTGGCTGCGCGATCAGGAGCAGGGCTACCTGCCGTCTGTGCGTCTCGTGCGTTGCATTCGCTGGGATACCCTGCATGATGTGCCGCCGGCCGATGCTGCTTCACACACGCGACTTGCCGCCCCGCGCCCGGAACTGCGCGCGCAGATGAAGCGGCTCGTCCTGCAGAAGCAGTGGAACGAACTGCTTGAGCGCGTCGAAGGTGCGTTCATGGAAGGCGTCAATCACCTGTGGTTCGATCTGCAGTACTTCCAGCACATTGCGCTCGATCACGCGGGCGCGCCGTACAGCGCATGGCGTGAATTGCTGCGCGCGGATTTCGCGCTCTTCCTCGAGCGTCTGCCCGGCATCGAGCGGCTGTCGTTCAACGATGGGACGCCCTTCGCGGACGACACGACGCTCGAGTGGATCGCACGCCACGCTGTCGTGCGCGATCTCGAAGCGGGGGAGACGCTCGCGCCGTTGCCGGTGTCGGCCGACAGCGAGGAAGGGGGGGCCGGCGACTGGCTGGAAATCGAGGCACAGGCGAGGGATCTCACCTCACGCGATGGTATCGAGGCGGCCTTCGCATGGCTCGAGGGTCTGCCCGGCATGAAAACGGAGCGGCACCGGTTCCTGCAGCGCTTTGTGATGGCGCGCCTCG
Organism: Paraburkholderia sp. HC6.4b; assembly: GCF_014200875.1. NCBI lineage: Bacteria > Pseudomonadati > Pseudomonadota > Betaproteobacteria > Burkholderiales > Burkholderiaceae > Paraburkholderia > Paraburkholderia sp. HC6.4b. The sequence continues at coordinate 75,372 of NZ_JACHDC010000009.1, read as the reverse complement.
CGCAGAACGCCGAGCGCCCGGACACGGCCATGTCGCTGCTGCTCGAGCTTGATACCGCAGCGAAATCGTTACCGCTCATACGCTGGGATCCTGCGCTCGTGTTCGAGATCAAACTCCAGCTGGTGCGGGCACTGAAGGCCGCAAGCAGCCGCAAGGATGCGGACAAGCCGGCTCTCGCGCGGCGCATCGCCGAACTGCAGGGCGAAATGACGGTGCTGGATCCGGCACGTGCGCTGGGGCTTTCGTGACCAGGCCGGCGATGAAGCGCGGTCGGCGAAAAGCCGTGGTTCTACCCGGCGCCGAGCTTGACGCGAGCGCACCCGCACTGGCACCGGCAAGCGCAGATGGGCCGGTATTTGACGCCAGGCAAACCGTCAAGCGGCAGCCTGCGCGTGACTATCTGGAAACGGATGAGGACATTGCACTCACCGCATGGGTCATGTCGCTATGGGAAGAACTGCGCTCCCGTGATGAAACACCGGTTCCTCCGTGTCCGGAGTGCGCGGGCGGGCGTACGGCATTGCTGAGCCGGGCAGGTCCGCGTCGACTTCTGCCGATGTTCCAGTGCCGCGATTGCGGCAGGACTTACACGCGTATGTCTGAATCGCCCGTGAAGCGACTGCGCCATCCCCACAAGACACCTGATTTTATCCGGCTGCTGTCCCTGCCACTTTCGCTCAACGAGGCAAGCCGGCGGCTGCACATGGACTACCCGGCGATTTCAAACTGGCTGATGCGGTTCAGGCAACTGATCGTACAGAACGATCCGGAAGGCGTCTGGTTGCCGCGCGTGAAGCTCGGGCTGAGGTACCGGCCTGTCGACACCTGTGAGCGTTGCGGCTACCACGGGGCGCTTCATTTTGGCGGCTTCGCTCCCGGGCGGCGGCGTCGGGTTATCTGCCCGGAATGCGCCCGTACCTGGATGATTGATGATGAATCGGATCACAGCATGGAAGTCCACCTTGCCTACGACCCGGCGCTGACCGCTGCCCGGCGAACCCGTCGGGCAGGGCGCGATGCCCCGGAACATCGGGCTCCGGAACGTGGGCTGCTTCTTGTCGCGGCACGCGTGCAGCCGCCCTCGCGCGTGGATCTCGCCGCCTCCGTCGTTCAGATGCCCCTGAAGCCTGCAGCTCGCACGCGCCTCAGGAAATCACAATCCGGTGCACAGCCAGATGCGGCAGACGATTCCGTGCTCACCGCGTTCCTCGCGGCGCAGCTCGAGCAGGCACAGTCGCTGGATCTTCAGCCGCCGGCCTGCGCGCACTGCAATAGCGGCCACACCCGCTTGCACCGGGAACCACGCACGCCAGCAGAGGTACCCCATTTTATCTGTCGCGACTGTGGGCGAACGTTCTCCCGTTTGACCGGAACAGCACTCGAGCGAGCCAGGCATCGGGACGTGGTGGCCGCCCTGGTACCCTTGCTCTCACGCAATGTGACGTTCAGTGACGCAGCACGTGCACTGGGGACCACGCCGGTGTTCGTGAACGCGCGGGTCAATCGTTTCCGGCAGTGGCTGCGGGTGCTTGATCCGGGCGGTGACATGGAGGCCCGTATTCGCATCTGGGGACCGCAGTGACGCCAGCCCGGTCTCCCCCGGCGACCGGGCACCGCTGATTACCCGTCGTAGTACTCCGAGCGGGCGATCACGCGGTTTGTGCCACGCGGGCATTGGCAGGCCACGATGTCGTTGTCCTTCACTGCGGCAGTGGAGCCAGTCAGCCCCCAGCCTTTCGCTGTGCCGAGCATGGGGCCGTTGTGCCCACAGCGCCCGCACGACGCCAGCCCACCATCCTTCGCGAGTGCGCCGTTCTCGTCGGAAAAATCCTCGTCACCCTCGAGTACCTCGCCGTCCGTTGTCGTCCTGTTGCCCTTGATCGCGAGCATCGTTGCCACTTCAATCTCCTGTTCATGTCGAAGTCGTTGCTACCACGCCAACACGGCGTCAGTACCGGTCGAGCGCAGCCTGCAACATCTTCAGGCGCGTCTTGCCGTCTGGTGTGAACACCGTGTCAAACCGCACGAGCCCTTCCTGATGAAGGTGGCAGGCCATCGTGAAGCTGACCATCATGCCGGGCTCCGGCGCATGCACCTCAATCTCGACCGCCTTCAGCCGCGGCTCGTATTTGAGCAAGGTCGACTCGATCGCGTTGCGCAGCCGGTGCGTCGACGAAGGCAGATGCCGGTAGATTTCCGAAAGGTCATCGAGCCCGAAGTCGGACAGGTGCGCGAGCGAGCGACGCCGGCTGTTCAGGATGCGCTCGATGTTGTCGCGCACCGACAGGAACGTCTGCTCCTGCGGCGTGAAGTCGTTCACGGTTGAGCCGTCAGCAAAATGCCCCGTGATCCGCTCGAATAGTCCTGGTCCTGTACGCATGCCAGGCCTCAGTGCGCCATGCCGGCGATCGACGACAGCAGCCACCGGTCGATCGCAAACCATACAAGTCCCGCCGCGATACAGGCGAGGAGAACCCACGCGAGCGGGGACACCGGCCGCCGGCGCCAGGGGGACGGGTTCACCACGATCGGGCTCGACGTATCTGCCGCGCTTCTGTCCGTTCTGTCCGCCGTGGCGCGCGTGAGGCGTTCATCGATCTCGCTGACAAGTTTCGCGCGAGCACCATCCCCGGTTGCGGCAAAGCGGCCCATGAAACCGAGCCTGAGCACGGCGGCAAAGATAGCCAGCAGGGGCAGTACCGGCTTCGCCTCACGCAGCCGCTGGCCAATCCGCCGCAGCAACTCCTCGCCCGCATCGTTACGGCCGAACGCACGCACCTGCAGCGGCTCGCGCTCCCACGCATCGCGTGCCTCACCACGCAGGCCCTTGAGCGCAGCTTCATCAAGCAGCGCGCACTGCGCATAGAGTGCGTCATCGATCACGTCGCGTGGCTGTCCGCGCTGCTGCAACTCTTCACGCAGGTGGGCGATCTGTGCATCACACCGCTCACGCAGGCCCTTCAGCGAGGACGGACGGAACTCCCGAAGTGCCACGACGGTCTCTGCCGTGTCACGCAGGGCGACGGGTAGCAGGTCCCCGACCCGTTTTGCTGTGGCGAACCTCATGACGGCAGCACCGCATAGAGTTCAAGCTCGGCTTCGGGAATCGAGCCTGGCACATAGATCTGGCAGGCACGTGCGGCGATCATGCGCGCGAACGCCGGGTCCGAGCTGTCCACCGCGAAGTACTGGTTCTCGATGCGAACCGGAATCGCGGCCGGCAGACGCGACACGGGCTTCAGGGGAATACCGGCGAGCGCGGAATTGACGACCTGCTCGACCTCGTCGGGCGCGCCCATCTTGCATAGCGCCGGGACCTGCTCGAGCAGGGCGTGGGCCGGCATCGCCGCGCGCACCGACAGGTAGTAGTCGACGTCAACGGTCAGCCGCTCTTCCTTGATCTGGCCGCGCCACATCGAGGTACGCATACGTTCGAGCGCGATGGGTACCACCCGCGAAGGAATCACGGCGTCGAGCAGTGCGCGGATCAGCTCTTCCAGATCCGCAAATACAGGTTCCGGCGCGCGATGGTCGTAGGCGGGAATGGCCTGCAGCGTTTCCGTGGTCGAGAAGGTGAGGAGCGATCCGGCGAGGCGCGCGAGCAAAGCGTACAGGCGTTCCGGATGCTGCTCGGGCGCCTGGGCAAAGCGCGCAAGTTCCGGCCACGTGCTGTTTACCGAATGGAGCAGCCAGAAGAGCGCCACGTCCGAAACAGCGTAGTCAGCGATCTGGTCCGAGCGCTCCTTGCGGCGCACGGCAAGGCTCGCGCTCTTGGCCGTCAGGATCTCGGATAGGCGCCGCACGCGTTGCATGAGGCGGTTATTTGCCGACAGGAAGAGACAGGGCGGAACAAATGTCTCGTCCTGCGCGAAGCGACCCTGCGGTGTGCGCACGAGGCGCGCAATAGGGCACGTGACGTAGTCACCGGCCTGCTCGAAATCGAACAGCAGTGCTACTACCTGACGCTCGACGCTGATCTCTTCCTTGCTGTCACCGTTGATGTCGACCACATGAACGAATTCGCGCGTGACGCGCCGCGGCCGCGCTGACTTCTCACCCGGCTCAACGCAGTTGCCGCCCTGTGGATCGACAAGCGCCACGCCGGCCAGCACCGTCACCGCTTCGACATTGGCTGGCACGTCGGCGAGGCTGCGCGCAGCGGGGAGCCAGTCGGATGTCTCGCTGTCGATGAACGTACCATCGCGCAGCCGTGCCGTCAGTCTGGCGACCTGCAGCCGGTCGATGGCGAGCGCCTGCGTATCCAGTGCGGCGCCGATCACGCCCCATGCATCGGGGCTGGACATCCGGGCGATCTGGTCATTGGCAAACTGTTCCCACAGCGCCTGCTGCTGGAAGTGCTGCGGCGCCATGAAAATGCCACGTGCCCACAGGGGTTTCGTTATCTTCATCGTGGATAGAGGATTAAATTGGGAGAGTAGGCAGTGGTCAACGTTTTGATTTCGGCATCTGCGACATGAGCGACAGGCTCACGTCCATGCCCTCGATCTGGAAGTGCGGAACAACGAAGAGCGCGATGCGGAAGAAACCGGGATTGTCTTCAATGTCTTCCACCACGACACGGGCTTCGCGTAGCGGGTGGGAGGCCTGCAGGTCGTCGCCAGGCGTGGTCATGACCGTGACGAGCGAGCTGATCCACGCGTTCAGTTCCTGTTCAAGCAGCCGGCGATCCTTGGTGGTGCCGATATTCTCGCGCTGGATCATTTTGAGGTAGTGCGCGATCCGCGAGAGCAGAAAGATGTACGGCAGGCGCGCGTTGATGCGGCTGTTGGCAGCAGCGTCCCGTGTCTCGTAGTGAGCGGGCTTCTGGGTCGAATGCGCGGAGTAGAAGCACGCGTAGTCGTGATTGCTGGTGTACGAGAGCGCGATGAGGCCGAGCTCGGCAAATTCAAATTCGCGGGTCTCGGGAATCAGCGCGTCAGTGGCGATCTTGCCCAGATGCCCGGTATCGAGGTCGTACAGATTGACCGGCAGGTCCGGGATCAGACCACCCGCCTGCGGGCCGCGGATCTGAAGACACCAGCCATTGCGCACGAAACTTCTGACCAGGTTCACGGCAAAGGCAAACGCCGCATTCGCCCACAGGAAGGACCGGCTGCCACCAGTACGGACATCCTCGGTGTAGTTGAACGCACGCACAGGGTTCGTGTCGGCGCCATACGGCAGACGCACGAGAAACCTCGGCAACGTGAGCCCGACATAGCGCGCATCGTCCGTATCCCGATATGCCTTCCATTTGAGATACGCCGCGCGATCGAAGTAGCCGGGAAGGTCCCGTATTCCCGTCACTTCCTCCATGGTGGTCCGGCCGAAAAACTCAGGCGAGACCGCGCCGATAAATGGCATGTGCGCCGCGGCCGCGACCTTCGAAAGATTGCGCAACAGGGAAACGTCCGGCGCGCTGGCGTCGAACTCGTAATTCGCGATGATCGCGCTAACGGGATAGGCGCCGGGCGTGTCGTATTCCTGCACGTACGTTTGAAGGAACAGGCCGCTCTGGATGAGCTCGGCCGTGTCTTCGAAGTCCTGACGCAACGTTTCCTTTGAGACGTCGAGTACTTCGATGAGCACATTGCGGCGAAACTCAGTCCGGTCTACCAGGAACTGCAGGCCACGCCATGCGGACTCCAGCGTCTGGAACGCAGGGTGGTGAAGAATCGCGTCGATCTGGCTGCCGAGCAACCGGTCGATGGTGGCGAGGTCGTGATCCAGGCGGAACGGATCCACGAGTACCCGCGCATTCATGACTGCCTGCCCAAGTGTGCCCGTTATCGTGGTCTTCAGGTCCCGCTGTGTGCTGTTCTCGAAACTTGCGCTCATCGTTGCATGCCTGATCTGTCCCGGTCCTGTATAACCGGTCATCTATAGCACGCAAAACATCTCAAAAACAGTCTGAAAGTTTAAACATGGTCAACCTTTGGCTGAAAACAACGGATGCTTTTTATCGATGTGACCAATACTTCACCGCGAGCTAAAACGCGCGTATGGTCCTCACCCCAAACACCCGTTGGTTATGCAGCTATTTATTCTGCATAACGCGATCCCGAAGTACTGCTGATCAGGTGAGGAACGAGAAGAAATGGCAAGCCTGTATGACGACTCAAGGAAGTTTGTATCGAACCTGACAGCGATACCGGGACGGCAGGCGTATTTCCTGGATGTGCCAGGTACTGACAGTGCGGCGCAGCTCTCGGTCGTGTCATTTGACGCGTCCGAAAAAATGGGCGAACCCAACGTCGTGCGTATCGTGGTGACCCATCCAGGCCAGCTTGCGCGCGCCGATTATCTGAGTCGCGATGCCGTTTTCAGGATCGTGCCGGAAGATGGTGTGCCGAAGATGTTTTCGGGATATATCGAACGCTTCTCGACCATACAGACGACGAAGGATTTCAGGAAATACGAGATTGTTCTGAAATCCCACATCGGCCGGCTTGCCGCGGTCACCACTACGCAGATCTACCAGCATCAGACGGCGCCCGAGATCATGGCGGCGATCCTGCGACGTCATGGCCTGCGCGAACACCAGTTCTCTTTCCATCTGCGCAAGCAGTACCTCAAGCACCTCTTTCGCTTCCAGTACAAGATCGATGACCTGGCCTATCTGCAGATGCTCATGCAGAAGTCCGGCATCTACTTCTATATTGTCGAGACCGAGCACGGCGACCAGATCGTCTTTGGCGACGATATCGACCACTATATCTACGACCCGCTGCTGATCGCACCGTACCGCGAAGCGGCCGGTCTCGAAGCGGGTGGGGTAGAAGCCGTCACGTCGATCAGGACGCGTACCGAGACGGTGCCGCAGTCGTTCGTGGTCGCGGACTATAACCCCGAGAGCGCCTGGGAGCGTTTTCGCGATGAGGCGAATGTTGCGCCAGACGACCCGACCACGTATGGCAAGCCGTACATCTACGGGACCAATCACCTCGACCAGCAGGGCGCCAAGTGGGAAGCCCAACTGCGCCACGAGGCTGCACTTGCCCGTCAGGTCGTATATGAAGGCGAGAGCACCGTGCTCGCCCTGCAGTGTGCGCGCGTCCTGGAAACGGACATCGTGCTGCCCGATGCGCCCAAGGGCCAGGTGATCATCGAGGTCACACACAGCGGTGCGCGCGACAAAGGTTATTCGAACAGCTACAAGGCAATTCCTGCCGATCGCCGTTTCCGTCTTGAACTGAAGCCGGAGACCTGGCCCAAAATCGCGGGCACACTGTCAGCGCGAATCTGCAGCCCGGACAAGTACACGTATGGATACCTGAATTCCGTTGGCTACTACGTCGTGCGTTTCGACGTCGATTTTGCGGACTGGCCGAAGGGCGGTGAAAGTGTACCACTGCGCCTCGCAAAACCCTTCGCTGGCAAGCTGCAGACCGGCATGCATTTCGTCGCGCTGGATAATGACGAAGCCCTGATTTCCTTTAGAGATGGCGATCCCGACAAGCCAGAAATCAGCGGCTTCCACCATCACAGTCAGGCGCGCGACCTCATCACCAATGATCGTCGCTGGCTTTCGCGCAACGTGATCCGTACGCAGAAGAACAACAAGCTGCGGATGGAAGACTGGACCGGCCAGGAAGGTATCAAGCTTAGCACGGAGCATTCCGGCAAGTCACAGCTTAATCTCGGCTATCTGGTGAACCAGAAGCTCGAATACCGGGGTGAGGGCTATGAGCTTCGCACGTCGGGGTACGGCGTCAACCGCGCAGGCAAGGGCCTGCACCTCACGGCGTACGATCGTCCGGCTGCCACCGGCAAGCAGCTTGACATGCAGGAAACCATCGCGGAGCTGGAAAGCGCGCTGGCCACGGCAAGGGCGCTCGCGGCATCTGCCAGCAGCGCCAAGGCGGAGCCCGCTGACACCGATGCGCAACAACAACTCAAGGACGATCTCGACGGCCTCAAGAAACCTGGGCTGCTGATGAGCACGCCGGCTTCCGCGGCACTTGTTGCGGGGCAGGGCGTGCAGTTTGCAGCGAAGGGCAACATCACCGGTGTTGCCGGGAAGAACGTTGACTGGAGCGTGCTCAAGCAGTTCACGGTCGCGGCGGGCGAAAAAATTTCGCTGTTCGCCCAGAAGCTCGGCATCAAGATCTTCGCGAAGGGCCCTGTTGAGATCCAGTCCCAGAGCGACGCGATGTCGCTGTTTGCCGATCAGGATGTGACGGTCACAAGCGTTAACGGCACGGTGCGCGTCAGCGCAAAGAAGGAGCTTGTACTCGAATGTGGTGGCGCATTCATCCAGCTCAAGGACGGCAATGTCACGCTCGGCGGCCCTGCCGATCTGTTCTTCAAGGTCATCACGATCCAGAAGAAGGGCGCGGCTCAAATGCAGGCCGAACTGCCGGAACTCCCCAAGCTTGTGACGACGGAATGTGCGCTGCGTGACAGTCAGGCTGGCGTACCCTTCGCACGGATGGCGACGTAATGCGCGACGATCTCGGTGACTACAACGCGATGCTGGAGCGCTTCCGCGCGAAGCATCGCGAACTGGAGGAGGCCGGGCAGCGTGTCCGTCTCTATGCCTTACTCGACCAGGGTGGATTGACATCGCAGGAACGGCGCAGTCTCGGAGACCCGGAAGAGCCGCATGGCGTTTCGCTGTACGCCGGTTCTGGCCTGGACAGTCTGGAGGCGGTGGGACCGGTACTCCTGGAGATGCCGGACGTGTGCAGCATCGAGCCCCTGACGTACACCAGTTTATCGGGCGATGATTCCACTGCAGGCCGGTTTGTGCGACTGCTGTCGCTCGCCTGGCGTAATGCTGCGCGCGTGACATGGATCTGGACGCCGCATGACGCCGATGCGCTGGTGGAGCACCTGCAGACATTGCTGCATGCCCATCTCGAGGCCGACGACGACGCCTGGTTCTTCTTTTATTACCCGTCACATCTCAATGTCCTTTACGAACAGCTGCCGGCGGCCACGCGCCAATATGTCTTTGGGCCCGTCCACGCATGGTGGATGCTGGACGTGCATGGTGAGCTGGTCGAACTGCAGGGCGAATGCGCCCAGGTGCCGCATGCATGGGATGTGCTGCCTATCCCGGCCGATGTCGCGGTAGCGTTGCAGCGCGCGGCAATGCCCGCACAAGTCTACGCATGGCTCAAACAGGCCCGGTTGGGCCCGATCGACGGGGAGTGCTACAACGAACAGTTGGCGCAGATCACGCCGCTCGTCGAAAGGGCCCAGGAGGTTTATGGCCTGAGTCGCCTGATGGACCTGGCGACATTCGTTGCCTACGGTCTGCGCTATCAGGTTGACTATGACCTGCATCCGGAAGTTGCCGCTGCACTAGCCGACACAGCTACTCAGGGCGGCCCGCTCGCGTCGGCCTATCGACGCGTAAAAGCAGGCGCGTGGCGCGAACTGGCGCAAAGCGCGCCGCAACGCGTGCAGGCGTGAGAAGAATGCAACGGTAAGCGAATAAGAATGAACCACCTGAAAAGAATATTGACCTCATTCTCGCTGCTTCTGGTGGCCACTGGTTGTTCAGCGTTGGGGCAGCAGGGATATGTTGATGTCAGCGTGCGCACAGCCAACTACACCGAAATGTCTGTTGACTACATTCTTTACGACCAAAGTGGAAAGAATCTCGGAATGGGTGGGAGAGCGAATCCCTTCAGCAAAGGCGGCACGGGAGGCAGTTCATGCTGTGCCATGCTACCCGGCCCCGGCGAGACCATACGGGTGTCGTGGGATGAGATACCTCCTGGCCGTAGCAAAGGCACAACCAGGCACTATACGCGCGATGTGGTGGTAATCGGCCCCCCTCCCATTCCTCACGATGCCTATGACTACATGATCACTCGTTTCTTTCCAAATCAGCAGGTGGAAGTCGAACTGGTGTCCGAACCGGAAGAAAGTCTAGAAAACTGGGCTCCGAGCCCTCGACGGGATCAGTTGTTTTATGGTCGGCGTGTGATGCGCCAGATTGGAGAATAAAGCGAATGAAAAGACTAACAAAAGCAGTGACAATGTTCGCACTGCTGGTGACGTTTGGCGGTTGCGCAGTCGGTGGGCAGCGAGGATACATGATGGCCCCCGATGCGGCTAATTACACCGATAAGTATATTAATTACGCCGTTTTCAGTGCCGAAGGTAAGCCATTCTGGTTGGGTGGTAATGCGAAACCCTTTAACAAGGGGGGCGCAACTGGCGGTGACTGCTGTGCAGCGCTACCCGGCCCAGGACAGGCTATCCGCATCGGTTGGAATGAAGATACAGAACACAAAGCGCCTGCCGCGAAATACACCTATACAAAGGACGTTGTTGTTATCGGTTCTCCGCCCCAGTCAAAGGATGCACATAACCGGCTAATTATTCGCTTCTTTCCACATCAACAATTAGAAGTCGAGTTTATATCGGTTCCAGAAGAAAATTTAGGAAAGGGCATGCCAAGTCCGAGGCTCGACCGAGCTTTTTTTGGTGAGCGAGTCATGCGCCATCCCGGGGAATAACAATGACTACAAAGAACAATACCGATCTGATGCAAGACTGGTTCACGGATAGCCACGAAACGTTCGAGCAGACGTTCAAAACGATGACCGATCAGGACGAGGACGCACTGCGTAGCGCGGGGAGAAACAGGCAATGACGGGACTGAAAAAAGCGGTGGTAGCGCTTGTGCTACTGATGATCATAAGTGGCTGTTCAGCTATTGGATATCGTAAGGCTATTCCTGACGTTGGTGTGAGGGCGGCTAACTATACAGAGAACTACATTACCGACTTCTATCTCAGCATACCCGAGAGTCGAAATGACCGTCTTGCTGGAACCTCAATTAAAGAGTTTTCAAGAGGGGGAACGGGTGGAGGGGTGTGTTGCTTCTCGCTTGCCAGACCAGGACAGAGCGTCCAGGTTGAATGGTATACGGGCCAACGTAATGATCCTGAGTCACGCTGGACGCGACATTCTGCAGTTACGCGTGCAAGGGGCACTACGTCAGATGATCCAGATTCGAATATCTCTCTAATTGTTCGTTTTTTTCCTGATGACAAGGTAGAGGTGGAGTATGTCGTTCAGGAAGAGAAACCAGAGAGCCTTAGAAATCACCGTTTTGATGCACTTTTTACAGATCAACGCGTCATGCGTCAGATAGGGGAATAAGAATGACCACAGAAAATAATAATGGTTTACTAGGTGGAATAAAAAAATTAATGGCAGCGCTTGCACTGCTGTTTATGGTCGCCGGTTGTTCAGCGTGGGGGCAGCAGGGATATGTCGAAGCTAGGGCAGTTACTGCAAACTATACCGAAATGTATGTTGACTATACGTTTTATGACACGAAAGGCCGGAACCTAGGTCTAGGAGGGGGCGCTAATCCTTTCAGCAAGGGGGGGACGGGAGGGAGTACATGCTGCGCTACGCTGCCTGGCCCAGGACAGACCGTGCGGGTGGTGTGGGACGAGGAAACACCAAATCGTAATAAAGAGAAGACGTACCACTATTCGCGCGATGTGGTGGTGATTGGCTCGGCGCCTCTTCCTGGCGATTCATATAACTATGTGATCACGCGTTTCTTTCCGGGCCAGCAGCTAGAAGTCGAACTTGTGTCGGAACCGATGGGAGGTGGCCGAAGCCCGAGACTCGATCAGCTCTTTTACGGTCGTGGCGTAATGCGTCGTATCGGGGAATAAAAATGAACGACAAGAACAATGAATCACTGATGCAGGACTGGTTTACGGACAGTCATGAAACGTTCGAGCAGACGTTCAAGACCATGACCGAACTGTATGCGGAAGAATTCAAGATGTGCACGACCTGCGAGCAGCGGCCATGGTTCAGCCTTTTTTTCGATGGCACGGGGAATAACAGGTTCCTCGATGCCGAAAAGAAGAAATGGTCGAACGTCGCGCGGCTGTTCGAAGGGCATATAGCAGATGACCCGCTTGTCGTCAAACTGTATTATCCCGGCGTCGGCACGCCGCTGGACGCTAGCAATCCGAGCTGGATTGATGCCGTTCGCGACAGCGAAGCGCTGGGTGGTGGCTCAGGTGCGGGAAGCGATGCGCGCCTGAAACTGGCGGAAAGCGATCTGAATAAGGCGCTCGAAAAGAATCACCGTGTGATCCGCATTGATGTGGCAGTGTTCGGGTTTTCGCGTGGCGCGGCGCTCGCGCGGGCGTTTGTCAATCGCATTCTCGACAAATGCGAATACCGTGACGGCCAGCCCTACTGGCCGTGCGGTACCGCACTTGACGGTAAAGCCGCGCCGATCCATTTCCGCTTTCTCGGCATCTTCGATACTGTCGAGTCGGTAGGATTGCCAGCACACAACCTGGCTGGCATGAAAATGGCGATTCCCGATGCGGTTGAAAATTGCCTGCATCTCGTGGCCGCGCATGATATTCGCACTGCATTCGCACTGACCAAAGTTGGTAGCAATGCTGGCCAATGCCGTGAAATCGTCTATCCGGGTGTGCATTCGGATGTCGGCGGCGGATACCGGCCGGGCGAACAAGGACGCAGCGACATGCTAGCGCGAATATCGTTGAACCGCATGCGTCTGGAGGCGGCAAAGGCAGGTGTGCCGTTCACGCCGCCCGCCGATCTCCGTTCCAGCGTTGCGGACATGTTCGGCTACGATCAGGCAGTAAAGAGCGGCTTCGATGAGTACATGGGAGCGGTCGATATCGGCGGAACGCTGGAACAACAGATTGCCGCTCACATGCGCCTTTACTATGGCTGGCTCAGCGCGCGCTACAACACAGACCCGTGCAAGGTCTACGAGGGTATCTGCGCCGCGCCAACAGCTGGCCAGACCGACATGCAGGCCCGGGCCGAACTGGCGCAGTTGCAGCAGTCGCTGTCGTCCATCGACCCCCAAGCCAGTGAGCTGAACTGGCGCAGCTACATGCAGACGCTGAAGGAAAGCGATCCGACGGAATACACCGAGCGGATCAAGCTGACCGGTGCACCCGTGCCCCTCTCGCCAGAGGAGGAAACCTATTACCAGGCGTGGCTTCATCCACCCAAACTGTCGCGCGGCCTGATGGATTTTTTCGACAACTATGTCCACGATTCGCGCGCGGGATTCGCGATTCCGATCGTGCGAGGAATGTACCTCACAAGGCGGCTGATCATCGACCCGTCCGGCGTAACACAGACGGCACAGTCACCGGCATCCGATACGGTACCGGTCGATGCGAGTACCGGTATGGACGGGAATGGATACAGCCAGTCGGGTGTCGCGGCTTCCCCACTGCAGCCGTGATCAAAAGCATAGGTTTTCCTTGAGAGCGCAAGAACTTCATCCCTGGCAAGCAGGATTAGAACGAACCGATCTAACGGCATGACCTGGCCAATTCCGTCATTTGCTCCCGTAAAAAGACCGGAGCCTATCGCTTTGCGCGTGTGGCTTCCGACACTTGTTGCCATAGCATCGGGTGCAGTAGCTGCTGTACTCCTGCTATGGCCGCATGGCAAACCGACCAACACGGTTCAGTTCTGGGGTGGGCTGATTGGGGCACCGCTGGTGGCCTGCGCTCTGGTGTTCGGCCCCAGGCTCAATCGCTGGGAACGTCATCAGACCAATGCCGAAGAAACCGAAAGGGAGCATGAGCGTCTTCGCGGAATGTGGCGCGACTGGTCCCGTCGCCATTTGCGCGTTGTCGATGCTGCGGCCTTCGTGGCGGCAACAAATGAAATCGACAAGTTCGGCGAGGCGAAGATCGACCTGCCGTCGAACAAGGACCGGATCATCGAATTCCGCTGGGCAATGGACCTCTCCGCCGCGGATCGGCGTAGAAGGCTGTTGCAGCTCGTTGCGGAGCGTTTCTCCGACGCGCTTCTCACCCGAAGTGAGATCTTCATTTCGTTGATGCTCGATGATGTATCACTCAAGCAGGCTGAATCCGTTCGGCAGCAGGCGAAGAACGTTTTCGGTGAGCTTGTTCCCGGCGTCGTGTTTAACGTAGAGGCACAATCCGCTACGGACGGCGCGCCGTGGATTACAGAACGGGTTGACCGGATCGAAACAACAACGCGGCTGGTGATCGCCGCACAGTTCTGGGCGGACAAGGTCGACAGACACTCGTTCAGTGAAGGTGCAGCGGCATTTCTCATCGAACCTGGCGCGTCCGCAGCCGGCTCGATCTTTCGTCCCATGACGAGCGCCCGCAACACTCTCGAAGCGGATCTCGAACAGATCAAGCAGTATCAGGCGCCTGCTGTGCCTCTCACGCAGGTATGGTTCGCCGGCTGTGAGGACGGCGAATCCACCGCCATCCGCTCGGCACTCACTGCCGATCCGAAGAAGTCGGTAGTCGAACGTCTGCTCGACGGACTTCTCGGTGTTCCGGGACCGGTCAGCGGCTGGATCGCGCTTGCCATTGCGATGGAAGCGATGCGCGGAGGCGGCCCGCAACTTGTCGCGTGGCGCGAGCCCGAATCTGAATCCCTTCATCTGTGCACGGTCTCGCCCCTGCCTCAAAAGGAAGCACCGGTTTGAATAACGAAAAAAAATACGTCTGGGGCCTGTGGATCATCGCCGTTGCGATTATCGCTGTCATCGTAGGCGTGGTTGCGTACACCGTGGACCAGAAGGATCTCATCGCCTGGGTTGACCGGAATCGACTGGTCATTCTTGCGGCGGCAGTGCTGGTTCTTGCCGCACTCGGCTTCGCTTTCGGGCGACGTAAGCTTGCGCAGATCAGTCTTCAGCAGGCGTCCAGGGATCAGGGCGCCGAACCACCCAAGCCAGACGATCCAGCAGCCAACGCCGCCAGGAATCGGGCAGAGCAGGTCGCAACGTGGGCGAAGGACCTCAAGTTTCAGCTCAGGCAGAAGCGCTGGTTCCGGTGGGCCTACGTGCAGCCGTGGCTGCTGGTCGCAGGCGACAGCACCGCCGTGACTGCACTGGTGCCGGAACTGGCCCAGAAGGGCTTCATCATCACCGATGACGTGGTGCTGCTCTGGGGCGCCCTGGGCGCAGACAACCGCCCCGACGGACTGTGGCTGCGCCGGATCCGCCGGCTGCGCCGCGGCCGCCCGATTGATGCGATTGCCCTCGTGCTGGACAACGGCACACTGCTGTCAGAATCGGTGCACGAAAAGAATCCCTGGGGCCTTCATCTTGCGCGTATCCGCGAAATCCTGCGCTGGTCGGCGCCGGTGTTCGTCCTCGATGTCGCGGGCACCGATGCCGTCCACCGGATCGACACGCCCGTGACGGGATGTGAATTCAAGCGTCCGCTGAACGCATCCGCTGTCGAAGCGGCGCTGTTCGAACTGCGCGACCGGCTCGCGGACCGCAGTGTGCATCAGCTCGCCACCAATGCGGACGACGCTTACGCCTCGGACCTCTCGAAGCGGCTCGAAACCCGCGCAACGCCGCTCGCGCGCTGGATTGCGGGTCTCTCCGACTGGCAGCGTCGGGCAATGCCCGTCGCGGGTGCATTCTTCGCTCCGCTGGCCATCGCCGGCGTATCGGCAGCCGCTTCTTCCGATACCACCCGTTTGGCGTTGTGGCGCTACCTTGCAAACGCCGCGAACCACTCGCCCGGCCGCCGTACCTGGTCCAATCCGGTTACGATCGCTTCGACGATTGCGCTCGCGCTCGTCGGCCTGTGGAGTGCCGGCATGCTCATCTCGGGCATGAACAACGCCCACGAGGTCATGCTGACAAAGGAGTCGCTGCAGGCGCTCAACCGCGCGAGCGACACCCCTGGTCGTCTGCGCGCGCTGCTCGGACTCCAGCAGCGCATCGGACTGCACGAGGCACGCGTGCAGGAACACACGCCACTGCTCACGCGCTTCGGCCTGAATCACGACCGCGCGATACTCAACGCGCTGTGGACGCCTTACGCGCGAGCCGCGAAGCCGCTGCTGGTCGCGCCCGTTCAGCAGGACATCGAAGGCCAGCTCGTCGATCTCGGCCAGATGTCGACCGCCCAGGTCGACATCCAGAGCAGCCAGGTGGCACAGGATGGCCAGCAGGCGCTCAAAACGTACCTCATGATGGCCGATCCGCAACGCGCGGATCCACCCTTCATGACGCCGCAGCTCCAGCATCACTGGAACCTGGATACCGGTTTGCGTCCGGGTGAAAAACTCGACCTGTCCGCACAACTGATGGGCTTCTGGGCCCAGCACTTTCCGGCGCATCCCGACTGGCGCATCCAGCCGCGCGAGGATCTCGTGGGCAACGCACGCCAGACGCTGCTCGCGATCATCGGTGTGAGCAACTCCGAGGACACGATCTATCAGGGCATTCTCGATTCGGTGGGCCACAAGTATCCGGACCAGACCCTGGCCTCGCTCACTGCTGGCACGGACACCCGTGGACTCTTCGCGACGTCCGCGACGGTGCCCGGCGTTTTTACGCGTCAGGCCTGGGAAGGCTCCATCGAGGCCGCGATCGACGATGCGGCGAAACATAACGGCGTCGAAGGAAACTGGGTGCTCGGTAACACGGGTGAAGCGCAGGCTGGCACGGCCATGACGCCCGATGCGCTGCGTGCGGCCTTACGTGCCCATTATTTCGCCGACTACGCCGAGCACTGGCAGGATTTCATGAACGGCATCCGCTGCGAAGCCGCGCCCACGTTGCCGGCCGCTGTCGGACAGCTGAAGCTCATCGCCGACGCCCGGCAGTCGCCGCTTATTGCGCTGATGAAGTCGCTCGCCTGGCAAGGCGGGGCGGGCGCGCAGCAGGCTTCGCTTTCCGACGCACTCGTCACCAAGGCGCAGAACCTGTTCGGCAAAAAGGACGATGCGCCACAGGCAGCGCAGGCCGCTCCGGCCGGACCGCTCGATGCCTCTTTCGGTCCGGTGATCAAGCTGGTCGGTCAGGCAGGCGGCAATACAGCACCCGCCGGCGGCAGCGACCTGAGCATGGAGCGCTTTACCGAACGCGTCACGACACTGCGCCTGAAGCTGCAGCAGATCAGCGACAGCGCCGACCCGGATGACCAGGCACGCCAGATCGCGCAGGCGCTTTTCCAGGGCAAGGGCTCGGAGCTCTCCGACACGCTCGCCTATGCGCAGCTCGTCTCAGCGAGCCTCGGCGAACAGTGGGCGGGCATGGGTAGTGCCCTGTTCGTGCAGCCTATCGGGCAGGCGACACAGACCGTACTGCGGCCGGCTCAGGCGAGCCTTAACGATGCATGGCGCCAGACGATCGTAGCCACCTGGAACCGCTCGTTCGCCGGGCGCTATCCCTTTGCGAACACGGCCAACGATGCGTCGCTGCCGGAATTTGCGCGCTTCGTGCGTCCCCAGGGCGGTCTGATCGGTGCATTCCTCTCCACGCAGCTCGCCGGCGCCCTGCAGCTTCAGGGCGACCAGTGGGTGCCGGCCTCCGTGGGAGCAGGGGCAGGCGGCACCTCGCGCGCCTTCGATCCCGCCTTCCTGAAAGCCATCAACACGCTGCAGCAGATCGCTGGCCATCTGCTCGCGCAGGGCGAGCCACAGTTCAGCTTCGAGCTCAAGCCGGTACCGACGCCAGGCGTCACCGATACGCTGCTCACCATCGACGCGCAGAAGCTGCACTACTACAACCAGCAGCAGACGTGGCAGACGATGACGTGGCCCTCCAGCGATCCGCAAACCGCCGGCACCCGGCTCGAATGGCAGACCGATACCGCAGGCACGAACCGGAGTTTCGAATTCGGTGGCCGCTGGGCGCTCGTGCGCATGCTCGAGCGCGCGAAGGTGGAGCCGCTCGACAGCGCAACGTACCAGCTGACGTGGCAGGCTTCGCCGATTGTCATGGAAGGGAAACTGGCAGAGCCCACTGACACCAGATCGGACAGCAAGCCTGACAGTAACGCGCTGACCGTGCAGGGTCCGCTCGTGCCCGTACCGTCGAGCATGACCCATCCGCTGCGCTACCTGATCCGCACCGACGTGGGCAGGGGGCCGCTGGAACTGCTCGCGTTGCGGGGCTTCACGCTGCCTTCGCGCATCTTCATCGACAGCACGGTGAAGTCTGCTGGACAGTCCGCGCCTCCGGGACCGCCGCCGTTGCCCAAGGCAGCACGGGAAGCCGCAAAACACGCGTCGGTGTCGCTCCCCACAGGAATTGCGCCCCAGTGAAGCCGCCAACCCATCATCTTTCCGGCGTGCGTCTTGAGCGGGAAATCGAGCGCTGCGCGCGCGACTTCCTGGTAGCCGTTCGGGACACGCGCGCCACCAGTCGCGAACCGCCACCGGTGCGTGCGGCAAACATGAGACTCGTGCCGGCGTGGAACGCGTGGCTCGGGGTACTGGAAGCATGGGGCGGTGAGCGCCTGGACCACCTGCGGCTGTCCGCCAGGGGCGATCGGGGGATGTCAGCGGTACTGGATGCTGCGGTGGATCTCTTTGTCGAAGCGATACGGATCAACAATCCGCCGTTTCACGCTAGCCTGACAACGGGTGAGGCGCAAAGGCCGGCCATGCTGGCCGCGTCGGCGGCGCTTTACCAGGTACGCCCGCACGTCGTGATCGAGCCGACCGCTGCACTGCAGACCTGGCTCGCACAGACCGATATTGGCAACGATGTCCCGGTGTCGCTTTTCCAGTTACCCATGCCGGCAGTCTATCTGCGCTTCGGTCCCGAAATGGCGCGCGTGGTGGATCCTTCGCTCTGGATTGATCTCGACCGGCCGTTTACGACATCCGGCGTCTATATCTTCGAGACGCTGGTAAACGGACACCGTGATCTTGTCTTTGTCGCCGTTGGTGTGACGCCGGACCACGAGCAGGAATTGCCGCACCTGTTACAGGTCAGCTTTACGGACATGAACGACTCGCTGATTGAGCATGTGGGTCGTGTAAAACACACGTTACCAAACGCGAAAAGCTCCGCTATTCCCCTGGTGCAGATGTGCGCGAAAGTTCTGCTCTACATGCAGACAGCGGGCGCGGTGCGCATCGATGAACTGCGCCAGCACGACATCACCTCGCAGCTCTCGCGCGCCGGCAAGGGCAAGCGCTCGAAGCTGGAACGGCGTCTCGCCAGCCGCTACAACCGGATCATCGTGGGTCCGAGCGAACTCGTCCAGATTGACGCCAGTGAGGTTGCGCCTCACTGGCGTCGGGGACACCTGCGCATGCAGGCCCATGGCCCGAAATTTTCGCTGCGCAAGCTGCTTTTCATCGCACCAACGCTGGTGCGCGCCGACAAGCTGCACGCGAACGAAACCGATAACCACTGACACGTCGTCATCATGACAGAGCCTACCCGCGACAATGAAATCCTGCGCTATTACGAGGCAGAAATGCGCTACCTGCGCGAAGCCGGGAAGGAGTTCGCGCAGGCGTTTCCCGACCGTGCACGCGAGCTCGACCTCGACCGCGTAGGCGAGCGGGACCCGCATATCGAACGCCTCTTCGAAGGCTTTGCCTTCCTGATGGGGCGCCTGCGCCACAAGCTGGATGACGAACTGCCGGAGCTGACCGAGGGGCTCGTGAGCATGCTGTGGCCGCACTACCTGCGCATGATCCCGTCACTCGCCATCCTCGAGCTCCTTCCGGAAAAGGGTGCGCTGCAGAAGCACGAGACGCTTGAGCCAGGTCTGGAGGCCACCTCCGACCCTGTCGGCGACGGCAACGTCGCGACCGAATGCGTATACCGTACGACCCAGGGCGTCGACCTGTATCCGCTCGCCCTTCCGGAAGCGGGCGTCTACGCGCGCGAAGATGGTCGCTCGGTCATCCGTTTGCGTCTGGCCATCCAGACGCAGGCCGAACGCGAGCGGCTGCACGTGCCACGTCTGCGCCTGTACCTGAATGCCGATCGACCCGTCGCGCTCTCCCTTTACGCTGCGCTCACGGCAAAGCCGGTGGCGATGCAGGTGCGCGTGCCGGGCTGGCCTGAGGACAGGCCGGGCGGGCCGGTTGCGATGCCGGGTCTGCGCCTTGAGGCTGCCGGGTTTGCCACTGAAGAACGGCTCTGGCCCAAGGCCGATAACGCCTTTGGCGGCTACCAGCTGCTCCTCGAATACTTCACGTTTCCCGAGAAGTTCATGTTTGTCGACCTGCTTGGGCTCGACATACAGGCGCTTCCCGCGTCCGCTACATCGGTCGATGTGGAAGTTGTGCTCGAGCGCCCGTACCCGGACGACATGCGCTTCAATGCTGACAATATCCGCCTCTACTGCACCCCGGTGATCAACCTCTTCACGGTTGGCGCAGACCCCGTGACCGTCACGCAGCAGGAGACCGAATACCGCGTGCGCGCACGCGCCGAACACGGCTCGCTCATCGACATCTATTCGGTCGACGGCGTGGAGTACTTCGAGCGCGGCCGCCGTTTCGAATATGTGCCTTTCGCCGCGTTCCGGCATCGTGGCGGCATGCTGCGTCACGACATGCCTGAACGCTATTACCACACCCGCATGCGCCGCGGGCCATCCGGCCGGTTCGACACGTGGATCGTGCTCGGCGGCCACGCATGGGACCAGGCGAACAGTCTACCCACCGAAACCCTCTCGCTGTCGGTGACAGCCACGAACGGCATGCTGCCGCGCAAGGCCCTGCGCGAAGCTGGAATCACGCGCATGCGTGGCGGCTTCACCAACATCGGCGCGGTGCGCAACCTCACGGCGCCCACCCTCCCGGTCTATCCGCCAACGGGCGACCGGTTCCAGTGGCGTGTGCTTTCCCACCTTGCTCCCAACTATCTGTCGCTGCTCGACGCGGAAATCCTGCGCGGTTCACTCGCGCTCTACGACTGGACCGAGGGCGAACTGAACCGCCGTCGCATCAATGCCATCACCGACGTGAAGCACCGGCCGCTGAGCAGGCTCGTGAAGGGCGGTCTGATGCGCGGCGTGGAAGTCGCGGTCACGCTCGACGCCAGCCAGTTCGCGGGCGAAGGGGATCTTGAACTCTTCGGCAGCATGCTCAACCGTTTCATTGGTCTCTACGCGACGCTCAATCTCTACACGAAGCTCGTGATCGTGACCCAGCCGGCGGGACGCCGGATCGAATGGCCCGAAACGAAGGGCGAAGGGGCGCCGTTTTGAACGCACCGGCAAGGTTTGGGCCCTTGATGCCCGCGCTGCTGGAACAGGCGACGCGGATGAACTTTATCCGCTTCTGTGAACTGCTCGAGCTGGCTGACCCGGATATGCCGCCTCTGGGCACCACGGATTCGCCGGCCGCGGAGCCGGTGCGGTTCCGCTCGCGCGCCCAGCTGGGTTTTCCTGGGCGCGAGATCGACGCGGTCAGGTTCGACCGCGACAATCCGGCAGCGCCGCCGTCGGTGGTGACGACGTTCCTCGGGCTCTACGGGGTCGACGCGCGCATGCCTGCGTATTTCGTCGACGAGGTCGCGCAGCATCGCGACGGGGCAGAGCCCCTCTCGGCGTTTCTCGACATCTTCCACCACCGTATCATCACGCAGTTCTACCGCGTCGCGCGCAAATACCGGTACCCCATCGGCTTCAGGCGCGACGGCACGGATCCGGTGTCGCGCTATCTGCTCAGCTTCGCCGGATTCGGGTTCAGCGCGCCGACCCGCACCACCATCTCCATTCCCAACCTGCTGGCGGTTGCAGGAGGCGAAGAACGGAAATCCGCGGGCGCCCGCCAGAGACTCGCAGAGGTGGCCGACAAGCGCCGGCTGCTCTCGATGCTCGGGCTCGCGATGCAGAAAACGCGCACGGCGGAAGGGCTGGCCGGTGTGCTGCGACATGCCATACCGGATGCGGCGATCACGGTTGAGGAATTCCATCCGGTCTGGCGTGAAGTGAACGACTTCGAACCCGCCGCGCTTGGCGAGCAGTGCCTGCTCGGCCGCGGCTTCTACGACCGCGCGAACGTGGTTCGTGTGGTGATCACGCCGGCCTCGCGTGAAACCGTGCTGGCGCTCGTGCCGGGGCAACCCGTCCATCGCGAGGTCATGACGCTGCTGCGCTTCTATCTGGGCTACGAAAGTGAAGCGGATCTGGAGATGCACGTACGGGCCGACCTGATGCCCAGACCCATGCTCGAGCCGCGTCAGACGAACCTGGGTTTTACGGCACAACTGGAAGCGCAGGCTCGACCCTCCGCTGACGCGCCGGCGCGCATCACGCGCGTGCAGCTTGGCCGCTGGAACGGAGCAGGGGACGCACACGCATGAAGAACAGCAAAATCAACGGGGACATCCTCGAAATGAACCAGAAGATGAAACGCGCGGCACATCGCGCCAGTCTCGCTATCGCCATTCTGTCGGCTGTCGCTCTCGCCGGATGCGGCGTGGCCCAGGCGGTCGGCGACAGCACCGTGGATGCCGCGAAATGGGTCTTCACGACCCAGGTCAAGCAGATGAACGTGGATCTGAAGGGCCGCACTGCGGTCAACGCCGATGCCCACGGACAATCGCTCTCGACAGTGATCCGGTTCTATCAGCTCAAGGACGAGAAGACATTCGCACAACTCAATTATTCGCAACTGCGGTCCGATGATCTGACACTTCTCAAGACAGATCTGCTGGCCACGAAGGACGTTGTGTTGCGCCCGGACGCAAGCGCGAACATCACCGAACCGATGAACCCGGATGCGCAGTTTGTCGGTGTGGTGGCCTTTTTCCGGGACCCCACGCAGGACAGGGCGTGGAAGCTCACCATCCCGAAGAAGCAGTGGAAGAAGACGGACCCCGTCAGGATCGAGGTCAATGGCAACGAGCTGGTGCTGGTCGACGCAAAATCGCAGCCTGTCAAACACGGTGCTCCCCAGCAGTCCGTACCGGCAAGCCCCGCGTCGGCGGCCGCGGCGAACTCCCAGCCTGCTGCCGGCGAGCAGGGCTGAGGGGCAGGTATGGATCAGAAAAATTCGACGATGCATCGATGGGCCCGCGCTGCCCTGTTCGTGATAGTGCTCGCAGTGCAGTCGGGCTGCAGCACGACGGGCGGGATGGCCGGTCCGATGCCAGACGACGCTCACGTGAGTACAGGGCAGATTACCGGCCAGCAGTATCTGACGACGGTCATGCCTCAGGCGTCGGGCGCGCCGTCGGCCAGTGTTGGCGCGGGTGGCTTTGGCGGCGGCGGCATCAATGGGGTAGGGCTCGGCGCAGGCCTGAGCTTCGACATCTCCCGTCTGTTTGAAAAGCCGGCTGACTCACCCGTCAGGATCTATCGATACGGTGTCAAGCTGCCGGATGGCTCGACACGCGACGTTGATAGTCCACTTGATCTCCGCCCCGGAGATTGCGTGAATGTGATTGACTCCCGGCAACCTGGTTATCCAGGGCTTGCAACTGCCAGTGGCTGTTGAATCAGTAAAACCGGGCATGCTATCCAATCGTCCAGATTGTGTCGTACCGGCGGACTCCTCCCGCGAGAATCGGGACTTGACGGCGTATCTGACTGCGAAGATCGACGCGGTCCTGTCCGCGAGTCATGAGCCACGCCCCGGCTGTCCGCGGTGCGGCGGCAATCACATTAACAGCGCGGGATTCAGGACACGGCCGTTCGGCCGGCTTCCGATGTTCGAGTGCAAAACCTGCAATCGTTACTTCGGCCGCACGGCCGGCACGCCGCTGGAGGAAAAGCACCTCAAGAAGCTGGACGTGTTCGTCTCGCTGCTGTCGCAGCCGATCTCATGCGTGGAGGCCGGGGAACGGATGGGAAGCCTGCCAGGTGACATCAAGGAGCGCGTCACGGCGTATCGCGCCTGGCTGCTGCAACTCGATCCGGACGGCAAGTGGGAGCGCCTGGTCCGACTGGGCGGACGGCCAGCCGAACTGTCGCCCGCGCCGTTGCTATTCGACGAGTCTGGCGCACGTGAGGATCTCGGGCTGACCGCCCGGCTGACGCGCGAATTCGATGAACTGAACTCGATGAGTCACCGGCCCCCGTCGTGTCCGGATTGCGGTAGCCGCATGACCCATTGTGTGGATCACCCGAAAGGCGGCTTTCCGCATTTCCGGTGTACTGGCTGCAAGCTCAAATTCAGCCGGCGTCGAGGCACCCCATTCGTCAACACGAAGATGGGCTCGCGCGATCGCATGCGCACGTTCATCCGCTACCTGTCGCTGCCGTTACCGTTCATGCAGGTGTCCGACGAGATCGGAACGAGTCATGGGATGATCCAGAAATGGCGCGACATGTTCACGGCGTTCGCGGATCAGCTGGAGCCCAGTGGCACCCTGTCGGCGCGGATCCGGGTAGGGAGTACTCCAGGCACGACGACACCGTGTCCGTTCTGCGGCCGGTCAGGCACCGCTCAATATACGGACGCCCGCGGCTGGTCATGCGCTGGCTGTGGCCGGCTGTTTTCGATGCGGCGCAAAGTAGTTGAACGTAACGGCCAGTTCCATATCGCAGACGATGCGGCGTAGTGTACGGATTCTCGCCCGCTTCAGGTCCTGCATCATGATTTAAGAGGATTCCTTATCTGATCTGCACGTGTGCATCGCACAGGAGCACAGCATCATGGAATACCAGATAGCGATGGATGTGGCGGACAGGCTTGACATCCGTGTGATTCAGACGCTGGACGACGGCGCGACCATCTGCGGCTTCGTCGCCGGACAGCAATGAGCCGCCTCTCGAAACGGCTGCTGATGGCCGCAGGTCGCCCGGACTATCAGCAGGTGATACTGACCGATGGCCCATATGCCTACTGGCGACTCAATGAGATGTCAGGCGCAGTGGCCGCCGATTCGAGCGGCAACAATCGCGATGGAACGTATGTCGCGCCGGTGTCTCTTGCTGCAGGAGCCAATCTCTTGCCGACATCGGCCAATACCCGTTACCTGCTGCTGACGGGTGGTGGGAGCGGCTATGTTGACGTGAGCGCTGCAAACCAGTTCTGTGCGGGTACGGACTGGAGCCTCGAATGCTGGATCAGCGTGATTTCGTTCAGCCAGTCAGTATCAAACCTCGGTTGCACGATTATGGCTTCCCTGAGCGCGCCCGGAGGAACGACCGGCTGGGCAATCGGCGCGTCCGCAAGTCCGGTCGGCAGCCTCATGTACTACACGAAGAATTTTTCCAATCGTGGCGTCAACTGCACCGTTCCGCTCGGCCGGCAGTACTTCGCGGCTGTTTGTACCGGGGCTAACCAGACGCTTGCCGTTTATCTGAACGGCAGGCTTATTGGCTCACAGCGTGGTGGACCTGCCATGGCGCCACTGGTCGAACCCGGACTTTATGTCGGCGCGGCCAGCAATATCGCTGGAACACTTGACGGCACGATCGGCGAATTCGCGGTCTACAACAGCGCACTGAGTGCCGACCAGATCCTGCGCCACTATAGCGCTGGCATGGGTCAGACGCCCGCGTTCACCGGCGTGCTGGACCGCCTCACCGCGTCCGCGGCCGGCGCATGGAGTCTGCGGCGGCTCTCCAGCCACTACGCCGGACCCTGCATCAATGTGCGGCGCGATTCCGACAGCGCCGTACGTGATATCGGTTTCACCCCGGCGGGGGACCCCGATCTCACCACGCTGCTCGCGTTCGTGGGTTCCGCAAATGGCTACGTCGCAGCCTGGTACGATCAGAGCGGCAACGGCGCATCACTGGTGCAGTCAGCTGCGGCTGCGCAACCTCAGATCGTCAACGCAGGATTATTGCTGACCCTCCAGCCGCAGGTGAATAAACCCGTGGTGGTCACCAACGGCGGCAGCTCGGGCTCAAACGGCCAGACAATGGTCACTGGGACCGTGAACGCTCCGGTGGCGTCCCTTACGTTCGCCCAGCCGTTTAGCCGCGCGTCGGTGTTCGGCCTCCCCGGCGGCCTCAGTCCGCAATACGGCAATCCGGTGCTGTTGAGCAGTCACTCGGACAATCCAACCGAACTCTACACAACCGGCACCAGCCAGTTTGACATGTACGCGTATGACCCCACGGGCGGTGGCGGCAACGGGTTCACTGCTGTCACTGGCGCAGTGACGGGTTCGACCGGCGTATTGCTGGAGACATTCAATCAGGCATCCAGTTCTGGCGTCTACAACGGCACCACAAAGACGGGCACAGTCGGTGCGAACGGTTCGGACAGCCTGCAGATCGGCGGACTTGGTACGGTGCGCAACATCGCGGCCGCCTACGGCGAAATCCTGATTTTCCCACAGACGCTATCTTCCGCCGACCAGAACACCCTCAACGTGAGTCAGCGCGCGTACTGGGGCACGCCCTGAGGTGGGGACGGAAAGGGCCAATCACAATCATGCGTGGTTCGAAAACGTGGGCCTTTCTTCCACAGCGCCATCCATCGAAATCTGTAATCCGCCAATCCCCGCGGAGCGGTGAAGAAGTTCACGTGCCTTTGCCGCTATCCGAGCCGCGCTGACAACTGCCAGGTCGCCTGGATCAGTGGCGTGGCCATCGCCCGGATGTCGCGCCGGGTATCGAAGCACACCGCCATGGCAGCAAGCGGCTCGCCACGCCGGTTCAAAACAGGAGCCGCGAGCGTGAAGACGCCGGCAAGGGTTTCGGTCTTCGTCAGCGCGTAGCCAACACGCTTCACTTCGGCGAGCTCATGCAGCCAAGCTTCCAGTGAATTCCCATCGCTTTTCGTCATCGGCTCGCGATCCGCAATGTAGGTCTCCCAGTACTGCTTCTGGATGGCCACGGAATGCATGCTCATCATGGCCTTGCCAGCCAATGCTTTGAGCGCTGTCAGGACGGCGTGCACCCGCTTTCGCTTCACAATTCTTCTGCACTACTTTGTGCTGAATCCGATTACAGATGATGCCTCCGACAAAGGTAAGCCGCACGAATTGCAAACTAAAGGCCTTCGCCGAACACCTTAATCTCGCCCAAACGCCTTTCTGGTAAGCGATTTATACATTAATAACTAATGCGACCGCCATGAGGGCATGTAGGAAACCTTGGTTTTTAGGATTGATCCTAGCGCCGTGACTATTTTTTGGAGGATGATCCAGCTATTTTGAATAGGTAGGGCATCCAGATGGCATTGCAAAGAGAGCTTGAGATTGATGTCGTGAAGTCGACGGCTGATTTCGAATTGAGCGTCGCGTGCATGTGCGCGGCACCGCTACACGAATTGCATCGCATCGACGCAGCGGCTCGAAGTCGTGACGCCGTCTAATCCTAAGTCAGTTGTTGTGCGCACGGTGATTCGCCAAGCTGCTGGCCGCGACTTCGTGGAAATGGAAAGCGTGCTGGCGCGTCCGCTAGACGTGGTGTCCATTGCGTTGGGGGCGGCTCTTGCTTCGCTGTTTTTCAAACCCGACGTGGCGCAGCGGACACTCGAAAGCGCTTTGGTGATGTTCGACATGGCGCTTGCCATTCTGCTGTTGCCATGGCTCGGCGCGTACGGTTCATGGCGTGGTCGATTGAAATGGCGTCCAGTCTTCAACGTCGTGCTCGGTTGGCTCGTGGTGCAGGCGTGCGGGCTTGTCATCATGTTTCTGCTTCACCGTGCTGCCTCGATCTCGCGGCTCTGGTGCGTGAGCTGGACGGTGATTACCGCTATCGGGATTGCCGCGTCGCACCTGTCGGTGCATGCGATGCTTGGCCGACGCAGGCGCGCGGGGCGGAATCTTCGTACGGTCGCGATGGTGGGCGCTGGCGTGCATTGCGACAGCGTGATCGCCAACATCACAAGATCGCCGGCGGCGGGCTTTCGGGTCGTCGCCACGTTCAACACGCTTGGCGATAAAAAGCCGGGCGGGGATGGCCTGCCTTCGTTCGTACGTCTGCGCGAATTTGCTGACTGGGTGCGCCGGGAACAGGTCGACGAAGTATGGCTCGCGCTGCGAATGTCCGACGAGAGCACGTTGCTGCGCGTACTCGACGAATTCAAGGATGATCTCGTCAACTTGCGCTTCATTCCCGACGTGAGCCGTCTCGTGATGTTCGACCGGAACGTGGTCGATCTGATCGGCTCGCCGGCTATCAATCTGATGGCCTCGCCGATGACGCCGTACGCGTTGATGCAGAAAGCGCTGTTCGACCGGTTGTTTGCTTTTGCAAGTCTGCTTGTATTGTTGCCGATCATGTTGTCGATCGCGGTGGCCGTCAAGGCGACATCGAAGGGGCCGGTGTTGTTTACCCAACGGCGCAAGGGGGCAGACGGGCGCGTATTCCGCATCTACAAGTTCCGGTCGATGCGCCCGCATGCCGAGCAGTCTGGTGTGATTCGCCAGGCCACTCGCGGAGATCCGCGGATCACCCGCGTAGGCGCATTTCTGCGCCGTACGAGCCTCGACGAATTGCCGCAATTTCTCAATGTACTGCGCGGTGAAATGTCGGTAGTCGGGCCGCGACCGCATGCGATAGAGCATGACGACGAGTACCGCACCATTGTCGACGGTTATATCCATCGCTACCGAATCAAGCCCGGCATTACCGGATGGGCACAAATCAATGGCTTTCGCGGCGAGACCGACGAGATCGAGAAAATGCAGGGGCGGGTTGAACATGATCTGTACTACTTACGCAACTGGTCGTTCGGTATGGATATGCGCATCATTCTCGCGACGGTGGCGAAGGGCATGCTGCATCGGAATGCATATTGACGTGCTTCTGCCAATAACTGCCGACAGGACAGTTCATGACGAAGTACTGCCTGGCAGTGGTAACGCGTGTAGCCCAATGGAACGTAAGTCTGTTAGGCGTTAAACAAGGCGGCAGCGCTTCGGCGCACTCGCTTGACGAATAGGTTGAACACGATGTCCGCTTTGATTTTTACCAGGCCGGTCTGCCGGCTTGGCGCCTTGATGGCGTCGGTAATGCTGCTGCTGTCAGCGTGCGCGGTGGCGCCAGGCATGCGAATGGATACGTCTCGCGTTGAGAACGCGTCAGGCGCATCTGGTGCGTTGAGCACCGCTGAGGAAACCGGCGCAAGCGCGCCAGGCAGTATTGCCAATGCGACGCCGGGTACGCCGGCCATCGCGATCACCGAGGTCGATGCGGCGTTGGTCTCGCACCTCGCCCAAAACAGGCGGCAGCAGCAACTCGAGTTATCGAAATTGCTGTCGGGAACGCCGCAAGCCTATACGGTGGGGCCCGGCGATGTACTGCAAATCGTCGTGTGGGATCACCCGGAGTTCGCGGCTGCGCTTGGTTCATCGCAAACCCCCGCATCTTCACGGCCCGGCGATCCGTCGCCCGGATTTATCGTCGATCAGAGCGGCGGCTTGACTTTTCCTTATGCCGGTACGCTGCACGTGGCGGGCCTGCATGTCGAAGAGATACAGCAGCGCCTGACAAGCGCGCTCGCAAAGTACTTCGTCAACCCTCAGATGACCGTTCGGGTCGCTTCGTATCGGGCCCGTCAGGTCTATGTCGACGGAGAAGTGCATCGCCCGGGCGCGCTGGCCGTCAACGACGTGCCCATGACGCTTTACGAAGCGCTCAGCCGCGCCGGCGGATTCAGCGACACGGCCGATCAGGGCGACCTCGTGCTGGTGCGCGACGGCCAATCGCACCGCGTGAACCTGACGCGCCTGCTGGCTCAGGGATTGAACCCCTCGCTGATTTATCTGAAGCCGGGCGATTTTCTGCGTGTCGTGTCGCGCGACGAAAACGATGTGTATGTGATGGGCGAGGTGAACAAGCCGGTCGCGGCTATTCCACGCAGAACCGGCCGCCTTACGCTTGCCGACGCGCTGTCGCAGGCGGGCAGTATCAACTCGTCGTCTGCCGACGCCGCCCAGATGTTCGTGATTCGTGGTTCGTTGTCAGGGACGCCCGAGGTGTTTCGCCTCGACGCCCGGTCGCCAGTTGCGATGTTGCTTGCCAAGGACTTCGAGCTGCAGCCGAACGACGTGGTGTACGTCGATGGCAACGGGCTGGTTCGATTCAACCGCGTGCTGAGTCTGTTGATGCCGTTGATCAGCAGTGGGTTGACTGCGGGCCTGGTGGCGAAATGATCGAGCGCGTACTGGTCGTGTGCGCTGGCAACATCTGCCGAAGTCCAATGGCGCAGGTGCTCCTCGCGCAACGCCTCAAGTCAGTCACGGTTGAGTCCGCCGGCATCACGGCGCTGATTGGTCAAAGTGCCGATCCCACCGCCGTCAGCCTGATGCAGGAGCGCGGCCTCGACATACGGTTCCACCACGCGCGGCAACTGGCGGCGTGGATGGCCGAGGCTTCCGACCTTGTGTTCGTCATGGACCGCATCCAGAAGCAGTTCCTGGAGCATCGGTTCGCGTCCCTGCATGGACGCATCTTTCTACTTGGCTATTCTTCGACGCAGCGCGGTCATCCCGATGGAGGGGGCGACATTCCGGACCCTTACCGGAAAGGGCGCGCGTCATTCGAAGAAAGCCTGACGCTTATCGAAGCTGGGGTCGAAGAGTGGGCCGCACGTATTGCGGGCGTATCCACCTGAACCGACGCGTCAGCTTCGTCTACAGACTATTCGTCGTCCTGAAAGGGTCGAAAAAAACAAATCCATCACAATGAAATCGTTGCAATCGCCCGAAAACGAGGCGCTTAAACCCGATGATGAAATTGATCTGATCGGGCTGCTGGATGTGCTCATCGAGTACCGCTGGATCATTCTCAAGATTTGCCTCGCGTGCCTTGTGTTCGCGGCGGCATTCGCTTTTCTGTTTCCCCCCCGCTATCAGGCGGACATCTCGATTCAGGTCGAAGACGGTAGCGCCATGGCGTCAGCGCAGAGTTTGCTGGGCGACGTGTCGTCTCTCTTCGACTACAACTCGCCGACCTCGGCCGAACAGCAGATCATGGCTTCGCGGCTCGTGGTGACCAGCGTCGTCGACGAATTGCATAGCTATATCGTCGTGCGTCCGAGCCGGTTCCCGCTTATCGGCAACTTCATCTCGCGCTTCAACGATACCGTAATGCGGCCAGGAATCCTGGGTATTGGCGGGTGGGCGTGGGGTACGGAAAGCGCCGATGTGGTCCAGTTCGACGTGCCGAAGCGCGTGGAAGGGAACAGGTTCGCGCTCACCGTGCTGTCCGGCGGCCGTTACCGTCTTTCGGGCTGGCACCTTGACGGTCCCGTCACGGGGCGAGTCGGCGAGACGGAAGTGTTCGCAACGAGTTATGGTCCAGTTACGTTGCTCGTCAAGTCAATCAACGCGGCACCCGGCACGAAGTTCAAGCTGATCCGTACGTCCCGGCTTGACGCGATTACGAGCATGCAGAATGGGCTGAACATTCAGGAGAAGATCAAGTCTTCCGGCGTTCTGATCGCGACCCTCAAGGGAGCCGATCCTGTCCTGGTTCGCGACCAGTTACAGGCAGTTGGCCGCTACTACGTGAAGCAGAACATTGAGCGCAAGGCGGCGCAAGCGGCGCAATCCCTGGCGTTTCTGAATACCCAAATCCCGCAACTGAAGGCACAGCTCGAAGACGCGCAAGCGCGATACACGCAGATGCGCAACAAGCAGGGTTCCGTCGATTTCACGGAGGAAGCCAAACTTGTCCTTCAGCAGACGGCAGACGCGAAAATACGCATGCTCGAACTGCGGCAGAAACGTGACGTGCTTGCGGCGCGCTTTACGCCTTCGCATCCCAACGTGATTGCTCTCGACGCACAAATCGCGACGCTTCGTGCCCAGCAGAGCGTATTCGACGAGCAGGTCAAACGAATGCCCGATATGCAGCAGGACGCCGTGCGTTTGATGCTCGACGTCAAGGTCGATACCGATCTCTACACGGCACTGCTAAATAACGTTCAGCAACTGAAGCTGGTCAAGGCGGGCAAGACCGGCACTGTGCGCGTCGTCGACGTGCCGGTCGTGCCCGAAGACGTCGCTTTTCCGAACCGGCCGGTGACGATTGCAGCGGGCGCGTTGCTCGGGCTTTTGCTGGGGGTGGGCTTTGCGGTCGCGCACAGCTTCCTTTTTGCGGGGATTGCGGAAGCGGAGGAAATCGAAAACCTGATTGGTTTGCACGTGTACGCAACGATTCCAGCATCGCGCCGTCAAGAGCAGATCAATCGGGCTCCCAGCGATAACGCATCGGGTGTTCGTCTACTTGCGGCCGATCAGCCGGGAGAGCCGGCCGTAGAGAGTTTGCGCAGCCTTCGCACCGCGCTCCGGTTCGCGATGTTGAACGCAAAAGATAACGTGATCCTTATTTCGGGCCCCACACCTGGCGTCGGAAAGTCCTTTGTTTCCGCCAATTTCGCGGCGCTGCTGGCGACGGGCGGAAAGCGGGTTCTGGTCATTGACATGGATCTTCGGCGGGGCTCGCTCCATCAGTATTTCGGCAAACAGCGCGAGCGCGGAGTGACGGACGTGATCGCCGGAATGCTCTCTCTTGATCAGGTCATTCATCGCAACGTGGTTTCGAATCTCGATTTCATTTCAACAGGCGAGTTGCCACTGAATGCTGCCGAGTTGCTCATGCATGAACGCGTGGGGCAGCTTCTCGAATCCAGTTCGCGCGACTACGACTTCGTACTCGTCGATTCACCTCCGGTTCTCGCCGTGACCGATGCGGCGATGCTTTCGGAACATTGCGCGACGGTGATGCTCGTGGCATGGGCTGGCCGTACACGTGTTGCGGAACTGGCGGAATCCGTGAAGCGATTTGCGCAAACCAGAAGCGTGGTCACCGGCGCGATTCTGAACAGAATCGATCCAAAATCCGCACGCCTGTCGTATGGCCGGAAAAATAGCACTTACCGATATGTGCAGTACAGCTACGAAGAGCCGCGCCTCAAGCAGGTGCCGCGTTGGCGTCAACTGATTGCTCGTATTGGGTGGGGGCGATGATACAAACCAGTGCGACCGAGGTGGCCGATGTGATCGATCGGCCGCATCCGGTGGGAAAGCGCCATTCTTCGGCGGTTCAGCAAACGTGTCCGAACACACTGAAACCGGTCTTACGGGTCGCGCTCGTTGTCGAAGCGGCGGGCGGTGGCGTAGGCGTTCATATTGCCGACATGGTGCGCGGCCTGCGCAGTCTAGGTGGCTTCGAGATTCATCTTGTCGTTCCTCTCGGAGCCCGTTTCGATGATGTGATCATCAACGAAAATGTGCTTGCGCAATGCAACATGATTCACCGTCTGCCGCTGCTTCGCTCGGTCGGCGTTTCTGACGTAGTAGCGTTCGCACAGCTGTTCAGATGCCTGCAGCAGATCAAGCCGGACATCGTTCACAGTCACAGTTCGAAAGCAGGGGCCCTGGCGCGGCTATGCTTTGGACCGTGGAAGCAGGTCTATACGCCGCACGCTGTCTATACGCTCAATCCCTATCTGCCACAAGCGCAAAGGCGCTTCTATGGGCTGGTCGAAGGTTTGCTGGGCCGCTTCCGTAGTGGCCGCATTATCGCCGTGTCCATCGACGAAGCGAGGCATTTGCAGCAGGTACTCCGGATTCCCGCGGATCGCATCGAAACTATCTTCAACGGCGTGCCTGCTCCGTCGCTATTGCCGCGGGCGGAGGCGCGTGGCGCATTGGGTTTAGCGCCCGATGCTGTCGTTGTCGGTTTCGTGGGGCGTCTGGATTTCCAGAAGGGCGTCGATCGACTCGTGCATGTTGCGCGGATCATGCTCAAGCGCGGAACCAAAAATGTCATTTTCGCCATAATAGGCCCTGGCGACTTTGTCGCGGCTTCGGGTTTGAGCGAACAAAGCATCCCGGCGAATTTGCGCGTACTCGGGCCGACTCCCGACGCGCGTCGTTATTTCTCCGCTTTTG
Source organism: Paraburkholderia sp. HC6.4b (assembly GCF_014200875.1). Classification (NCBI taxonomy): domain Bacteria; kingdom Pseudomonadati; phylum Pseudomonadota; class Betaproteobacteria; order Burkholderiales; family Burkholderiaceae; genus Paraburkholderia; species Paraburkholderia sp. HC6.4b. The sequence continues at coordinate 41,852 of NZ_JACHDC010000009.1, read as the reverse complement.
ACATCTTTGCGCTTCCCAGCCGTTACGAAGGTTTCCCTTATGTCGTTCTCGAAGCAATGGCGGCCAGCGTTCCGATCATATCGACGAGAGTTTCCGGCGCCGCTGAATTGATCGACGCGGAACAGATCGGCTTCGTCGTGCCAAACGAAGATGACGTTACGCTTTTCGCAGAGGCGACGGACGCGCTCGTCCATGACCAGCAAATGCGCGAACGCATGAGTCGCAATTGCGTGCGGGCCGCTGAACGTTTCTCCGCCGCCGTCATGGTTGAAAAGACCGTGGATCTTTACAAGCGTCTGATCAAGGAGGTGGCTTGATGCCGAACCAAACGCACGTGGCGCTCATTCACGCGTACAGTTCAAAGAACTCCGGCGACGGGCTGCTTGTCGACCTTTCAATTGATCTGCTGAAGCAGGCCTTTGGGGATACGACGCGCGTATCGATTATTGCAGCTGATCCAGACTCTTTCTCCCAGCATGCGGACGTTTATCCGGCGCCGGTTCTTGCGGACAGTGGCTTTACCCGTGTCGCCGGTGCGGCCAGTCTGGTGGTCCCTATCGGAAGCAACTGCCGGGTGCGCGGGCTATTGCGCGTTCTGGCGTCGGCTGATCTGGTGGTCGGCGTCGGCGGTGGCTACTTGCGCGCTCGCAACTGGAAAGAAGCGCTCAAGCTTGAGGCCGGCCACCTGCTGCAGATGCGCGCGGCGTGCCGTTCGGGCAAGCCGGTTGTATACATGCCGCAAAGCATCGGGCCTGCGATGCCGGCCGAGCCGTTGCGCTCGCATCTGTCACGAATGCTCGGAACGTTTTCGGCCGTGTTCGTTCGGGATGATCGCTCGGCTGATTTTCTCGCCCACAACCCAAACACTTATCGCACCCCCGACCTGGCAGTCCTCGACTTCGAGCGGCGCAGTGCGCAGATCATCGCGCGTGCGCAGGGAGCTAGCTTCAATGTCCAGCATGTGGCCTTCGTGCTGCGCAGGGCGCCGAGCTGGAACGCGCGGCAACGGGAGCGCTATGAGGCGGCAACGCGGCTATTAATTCAACGGCTGAGCCAGGTATGCCGGATCAGCTTCGCGGTGCAAAGCACGGGCCGTGGCAACGACGACCTCGCTTACTATCGCAGCATCGGCATCAACGGCGATCTTGTGCCGCTCAAGGAATTGCTGGCGACAGGTACGCCCGACGTCGTGGTTTCGGTTCGCCTGCATGGCTCACTGGAGTCCGTGCTGAACGGCGTTCCTTCTTACCACCTTAGCTACGAACGCAAAGGATTTGGTGCGTATGCCGACCTTGGGTTGGACGGCTGGGTGGCCAATGCGGCGGACTTCGATCCCGACGAAGTTGTCGCGACGATTCTTGCTCCGAATGCGATTCGCGATTTTTGGACGAATGCGTCGTTGGCTTCTGAGCGGATTCGTGCGGGCCGGGATCGTATTCTCGCGGTGCTCCGGGCCGCGAGAAGCGCCTAACAGGGCGAGGTTATGCAATTGCTTGTTCGCCTCGGCTTCCGTATCGCATCGCTAGTGCTGAAATTTGCGCTGACGATCATCGTGGCCCGCACGCTTGGATTTTCCGCGGTTGCCGATCTTGGACTGGCACTCGCGATATCTGTCCTGTCGTCCAAATTGCTTGGACTGGGATTCAGCACCGAAATCAACCGGCGATTGAGCGCAGCGAATCCGGCGCGAGCGATTCATGATGCTCGTCGCTTACTCTTGCTGTATTGCGTTGGGTATGTGGCGGTTGGCATCATCGTTATGATCGTGTATCGCAGCGCCGCTTTCAACGCGTTTAGTCGAATCACGCCCGGCATTCTCTGGGGCGTAGTGCTCGTGGCCTTCTCCGAGCATGCGGGGCTAGAGACGACATCCTATGTGTTTTCGCTGCATCGGCAGCGCGCGGGCGCGCTGTTGCTTTTCATCCGTACTGGCGGCTGGGCTGGCGTCGCGATTATCGGACTGCTTGCCGACGCGATCCACTCTGTTGAGACGATTTTTTTGCTCTGGTGCGGGACGAATGTCGTCGCGGCGCTTGCGGCATGCTGGTGTATGTCGCGCAAGAGCCGCGAGTTGGAGTTGAACCGGAGTACTCATGGAGCGTGCAAGGTGGGCGGCTTTCGCTCGGTGTGGATGGACGGCTTACCGTTCTTCTTCGCGGCGATCGTCCTTTCCGGTCTGCAATACGGCGAGCGATTTCTGGCAAGCCAGGTCTTCTCAAGCGATGCACTCGGCCGTTATGTGTTTGCATGGTCAATCTCGAATTCTATTCAGACGGTCGCCTATGCCACGATTGTCGTGACGGCTGGACCGCGACTGGTGCGCGCGCTGAGCTCGAGTGGCGGAGCGTTCGGGGCGACCCTGCGACATTCCCTGCTGTCCAGCGTTGGCATCACTCTGCTCGCCGCCGCCGCAATTCTGATCGTTCACCGGCCCATTTTCCATATGGCACACGAGCCCGCTGGCAGTCGTGAATTCGGAACGCTACTCATACTGCTGGTCTCGTTCGTGCTCAGATCGATCGCAGACGTGTACTGGGTCAGCGCGGTCGCTTTGCGTCTGGGCAGACAGGTTGTCTTCGCGATTTTCTGCGTGGCAGTCTTGAGTATTCCTGCTGAATGGACGCTGATCAACAGATTGGGCGAGACCGGCGCGGCACTTGCGCATCTGACGGCGAGCACGGGGATTGTGGCGGTACTGGCTTCTATTGTCATGCGTACTCGTACGTCAGACGGAACAACTGTAGTACGAAATGAGGAAGCGACTCATGCTTCGTAAAGTACTGAACACAGGCCCACGTTTGAGCAAAGGCGCCGTTCGCCTGTTCGCAAGCCTTGCGATCCTGCTGTATGTGACGCTGTATTGGAAAGCCAGTGCGTTCCTGCCAGAGTTTGTGTTTCGTGATTCCGACAAGATTCAGTCCCAGGTAGGGGGATCAAGCACCTATCAGGACACTTCTTTCGACGCGGTGGCGAAGTTCTATTCCGCGCTAGGCGGCATTGGAAGCAACCTGCTGGTCCTGAGTATCGGCATCGTATTCATCTGGCTGATGATCGGATACTCGAAGCGGCTCAGCAGCTTGCTAGTGAACACGGTGTTGCTTGCACCGTGCGTGTTCTTCAATTTGTTCGTGGCAAGTAAGGACACGCTGGTCGTTTTGATGTCGATCGTACTCGTTCTGGTTGGACGGAGGTGGAACGTATGGTGCGTCGCGATCGCTGCCATTGCTCTGTACGCGAGTTACGCGTTGACCGTGCGTATTTACTTCGCGTTGATTCTGGCTATCGCGATAGGCGTGTGGGTATTTGAGGCGGCCTCGCTGCGGCTGAAGACGGTCCTGGTTGTTGCAGTCCTGCTCGGACTGTTTATTTTGCCGGATGCAGCATACGTCGCGCTCATGCATCCACGCGATATGGCGATGGACTATCTCGTTGCGGGCTCACCCTACGGCGCGCGCACGGGCTTCTACAACCTGTTCGAACCGGCGTCGTTCGGGGCTTTCTGTGTTGACTATTTGTACGCGGTCTTGAAATTGAACGCTCCTGTCCTGTTTAATTTGGGACCTAAAGAGTTCGTCATGCAGGTGTTCGTATGGATTGCGGTCGGGGCGGTGTTTGGCCGGAAGCCGGGTCATCTGGCGGGGGCTACTGCTAATGCGAGCGCCGTAGATATGCTCGCGTGCCTGGTCATCGGCCACATGGCGGTTTCGATGCTGTTCGAACCGGATCTGGGAAGTTACATCCGGCACCTGGCAAGCGTGGCGCTCTTTTGCGCGTGGCGGCTGACCTGCCTGGGGTCCCAGTCAGGTCGCTCATCCCGGTCCGCGTCGACACGTCCTTTTCCGACGGAATTCCGGGCGCGCAGCGCTAGATGGATCGTCGAATAAAAAGCAGGGCGAGCGCGAATAGCAATCGACCGGGAGCAATAAGTCCAGCATGATTCCAGTTCAAAAGCTGCTGAGAACAGGCGTGATCGCAGCCTGCATGCTTGGCGTGGCAGGACCCGTCCATTCGCAGGAATTCAAACATTGGATTGCCAATAGCGAAGGCCCGTCAAAAGTAGGTGCCCAGGTCAAGATCCAGCGCTTCACGGCGACAGCCGCGACGAGCATAAGGGCAGCGGGATTTAGCTTCGTTCGTTTGGGCGTATGGGTGAACGCCATGCGTTCCTCTGAATATCAGAAGCGGGTAGCCAGCGCATTTGCCACGGCCCAGGCGGCGGGCTTGCCGGTTCTTCTTACTGTGCGCTCGACAGTGCCGCTGGCGCAGACTTCATCGGATCAGGCCGTTCATGAAGCGCAATTGCACGACGCCGCCGAACAACTGGTTCGAGTCGTGAGCAAGCTGGTCGGCACTTACGGGGAAAATATGCTTGGCATCGAACTCTGGAATGAACCGGACCTGCCTGTATACTGGCCGACGGGCCGTGTCGATACGACATTCCCGATATATATGATCGCGGTATGCGCAGGATTGAAAGCGATTTACGCGTCCGTTCCGGTTATAGGATTCGGCTTCGCAACCGCTCCCGCCACCGGAACACAATCGGACAAACTCTTGCAGAGCATTCACTCGTCGTCAGCGAATTGCATCGACGCCGTTTCGTACCACGCATATGGAATGAGCGCGCAGCAGATTCAGGAGGCGTCCCGATACATTCGCGTGCAATATGGGCTGCCTGCGCTTATTACCGAGTGGGGCGTTTCGTCCGGGAGCAAAGACGGGGTCGATGGCCAAGCCGCGAAAATCAGGTCATTTCTCATGAAGCGCGATTTGATGAAGACCCCGCTGATTTCAATCTACGAATGGCAGGACACGGCGAATGGCAAGAATCTCCGCGAGCGCAATTTTGGTTTGGTGGATGCGTCTGGTGCGCAAAAACCTGCGCTCGATGCGGCGGTAACCGCGTTGCATTCGCGCTGATCGTGTACTCAGCGCGGCGGCCGCCATCTGTCGATCCGTTCTGTCAACTTGCCGACGAGTGCGGCCAATAGCATGAGGCAAACAAGCGTTTCGCCAGCTAGAAAAGCGAGTGTTGTTGCCACGTGACGTTTGATCCGGTTCATGCGCTGCTGTAACTCCTCACCCTCGCCGAACCAGAAGGAAACTCACGCCGGTCGCCGCCAGAAATCCGCAGCAGCAGCGATTGAACCATCGCCGGATCTTCGCACGCACCAGCCATTTCCCGAGATACATGCCCGCCCACGAATACAGCGCGATCGCCAGGGGGCCGGCCTAACCGGTCGAATTGCTATCATAAGCCTTGCAGTTATGAAGACCTTCCCCTTATTTCATGACGGCATAAGCCATTCAGGCCGTGAATGCCTCTCCGAACTGCCGCGCCCGCTTGACGTCGTCGGCATGCAGATAGATGGATGCCGTCGAGATTGACGCGTGCCGCAGATTGTCGCGCACGGCGCTCAGCTCGACGCCCCTGGCAAGTGCATGCGTTGCATGGCTATGCCCCATGGTTGCGCCGCCGGGTCATATGCGCGGCGGCTGCGTTGCTAGCTGAGCAGGTTGAACGGAACGGCGACGAGCAGAAACACACCGAGCGCCCCACGGTAGACGATAAATGGCCAGGTGGAGAATTTCTCGAGAAGCTTCATGAGCCCCCAGATGGCAGCAAAAGCGGACGCGCTTGCAACCACCAGTCCGAAAAGCAGCAGCGACCACGCTTCAGATGGAATGTGCGCATGAAGCAGTACCCAAAGCTCTTTCAGTCCGGCCAGCGCAATCGCGGGTAGCCCGAGTAAGAAAGAAAAGCGTGCGGCCTCCGCGCGTTTGAAGTTGAGAAAGAGCGCTGCGGTCAAGGTCGAGCCCGAGCGCGAGACACCCGGTATCAGGGCGCCTACCTGCGCGATTCCCACAATGAGTGCATCGCGCAATCGCATTTCCTTGACCGTGCGCCGATGACTGCAGGTGAGCTCCGCAACGGCAAGCAGAATGGCCATCACGATGCAGGAACCGCCAATCACAGACAGACTTCTCAATGGGGTACCGCACGCGTTGAGCGTAGACGACAGGGCGAGGCCGGCAAGGCCGATGGGCACTGTCGCGAGTACAATTGCTACCGCGAGTCGAAACGAGTCGTCCTGAAAGCGACGCTGCTGGATGGCCACGGCACTTCCCACCACGACGCCTCGCACGTCACGCCAGAAGTAACTGACCACCGCGGCCAGCGCAGCCAGCTGCATTGCCGCGGAAAAGGCCGAGCCCGGGTCGTGCCAGCCGAGCATGGCCGGCACGATGCGCATGTGCGCCGTCGAAGAGATGGGGAGTAACTCAGTGATGCCCTGAACGACACCCAGAAATCCAATCTGCAGGTAGCTCAGTGAGGCGAAGCCGATGTCCAGGCCGCCGGAACATGCATTTGCCAAAGCGTTCTCCTTTCAAGGCAAGTGTGGTTCCGCGAAACCTTACCATCTGTAAACATCTCGGAGTGTGATTTGTGTAGGGCGGACGCCGCGGTTCTTCAATGGACCGATAGCGCAGCGGCCGGAGCTGAGGAAGAAGGTATCTTGTGGGAGCGTCAAAGAAGGTGCGACGAACAGACGGGCGCGTTATAGCGCAACACCGGGATACCTTGCCCGTCGCCTCAGGCAATGAGCTGTCCGCAGAACGCGACAAGGGCTACAACCTGTATCTCGGCCCTCAACCATCTCTCCGGGTCGCGCGAAATGCAGACCAGTTTGGGGTCGTCGGGGACGGAGAAGTCCCACTTGAGATGTTGCGCGTGAATGATCTTGTTGGTTAAGTCTCGAAGGTACAACGGCTCATTGGGTCGGTCCTTTTTCACGACTTGACCAAAACTGTCGCTATCGGACTGTCGAAGGTGTTCAGCGATCTTCTCGTCGTCGTCAAGTAGCCGAATGAACGTAGCAAGCTCCAGGCAGGCCCTTTCAGCACACTGTTCCGAAACCTTGAACAGGGCTCTGTCGAAATACTTCCATTCCCCATGGAACCTGCTCCCGCGTAGCAATAAAAGCGGATGCCAAGAGAATGCGAATGTCACGATCACCGAGAGATTCTCGTGGATAAGGTGAGTCAGCGGCTGCGAGAAGCGTGACATTGCTCTCTCACGTAATAGATTGCGAAAGTTGGCATCAACTCTCGTAGGTCGCGATCATCCCAGCCGACACTGTGCGAGGCGAGAGCCTACAACGCAGCGGAGCGTCATCGTAGAAACCCCTGGCCGCTATGCAGCCCAGCATCTGGAACACTGCCAAGATTGGCGCAGATTTCAAGGCCCGCGCCGAACGACCGACATTGGCCGAGGGCGCGTCAAAACTCGAAATGGCTACGTTTTCGGATGTCGCTTTGCCCCTCCCCAAGTGCCGCGAAGCCGATACCTAGCGTTCTTGTGGGTCTAGTTTCGCACTCGACTGCGCAGCAGCACGTTTGACACATCCTCGGCCGGATGCCGCCTCATGCATTGGGCATGCTCAGCCTGAACGTCGCACGGCCGCGATCGGCGGCACGAGATGGCGGATTCAACCGGTGGATGCAATAGTTTGATGGAATCGTTCGGCCGGCGTTCGGATAGCTGCAGCTTTCATGGTTCGCAAACGTCGGCTTACGAGGAAGTCGAATGGTCGGAAACGGCCAAGGTCGTACCAGATAAAAGAGCAGATCCAACTCGACGGGGCCGTCGCTCACTTCACGGATTGAGCCTCGTAATCCGTTGGCCTTGTACGCCAAGTCCGGCCATCAATCCCTGCTGACCAAAGATAAATGCATAGACATCGGCCTGCAGGGTTGTGGTGTTCATCGACCTGGCTGCGCCCGCATCCACGACTACAACGGTCGGGCCTACGCCAATGGACCACCCACTACTATCGAAGGGTTGGCGCGCGGCTGCGTCGGTCATCAGAAACAACGCCTCCGAGAGCGTCTGCGCACCAGCCTGCAGGCCCCACGAAACCCCTGTGCTTCTGAAGTAGCCCAGGACTTTACCGTCGGGACCGAACAATACCCCTCTTCCGCCTTGCGCGCCCACCCCGAGGCCCGCGCGGAAGATGTTTGGAAACACGAGAACTGCCTTCGCCCGATCATGAAGGTCTTCGGCTCTGGACGCCGTGTCAAACAGTTGCAGCAGCGCCGCGCGCGCTTGCGCCTCCAGTTCTGGATCACCCATTCCTGCGGAAGAATTCTGCTGGGTCGAACAGGCCGTTGCGAACAAAAGAAGCAGGACTGCAAGAAAAAGCCGCTGGTACTTGCTCATGACACTCGCTCCATTCGGAAGGCGACCTGGCGGTGAGAAACGAACTCCCGCATCGGGATCTTCCCGGGTCATATCAATAGTGGTTCCTGCCTGGCGTCAAGTCAATTGGACCGTGGTCTAACAGCGGCGTGGCAGGTTCCTAAAGGCATCTCCGCCATGCGATGCTCCGGGAGTCGTCTTGCTCACGGCGCGATGAGCTTTTCGTCAAGGGTAGGGAGCCGCCCTTCGAATGTCGCTGATCGACCGAGGCCGTTATGCCTGCTCCTGTGATCGGCTTTGCAGATCGATCAATCCGTCGCTGCGTGTGAAGAGGTGCGAGTAGTTGCTCACGCGCGCACTGATCTGATTCACGGGCACGGGCAATCCGTCGCGGCGGGAGTAATGCCCGAGCCGGTTAACTTCTGCCGCGATAACAGGCGCTGTCATCGCCTTACCGTCGATCGAGAGTACTTCGACTATCGCCTCATGCAAAGTCATCACAGACCCTCCACAGGTGCCGCCAACCGTGGGTCTTCCGTCCGCTTTCGCCATTCACGCAAGCCGTCCAGGAAACGATGGTTTGCTGGATGCCACTCCGCAGTCTAGCCGGCATCACGACCACCCCGCGTGGCGAGCATCCAATAACAGCTTCCATCTTTCCACGTCCGACTATGCCGGACGCTTCTCGCACAAACTGGATAGCGCACGCCCTGAGCGCCTGGCGTACGAAAAGCCCCTTTTTTCCCCCATTCGGCCGAAGCCGTCCGATTTGCGGCATCTGTTGTTGAAGCGCTCACCAGTCCATTCGGTGCTTCTCTTCCGTTTCCTGATGACGCCGGTCGTCGTCAGCGTGCAGGTACAGGCTGCTGGTGGTCAACGACGCATGCCCGAGGTTGTCGCGAATGAGGCGCAGGTCGACGTCGCCATCAGCCATGTGGGAGCCGGCGGTGTGCCGCAGCCAGTGCGCGGAAGCGCGTTCAAGCTGCGCGGCACGCGCGGCGTAGTCATCGCCGCGCAGCTTCAGCCTTGCGGCCGCCCCCGCAAATATCCCCTTCACGATGGTGTGCAGCGCCGCGCGTGTGAGCGGCTTCACGGACCGGCCGAGCGGCAGCACCAGCGGCGTCTGCTCGTGCGGGGCGGGCAGTGCTGCCAGACCCCGCTCGCGCCGGTAGCGGCCAAGCTCCACCATCATCTCGGCCGAGGCGGGCACAAGGCGCTCACGCCCGCCCTTGCCGGTGACCTCGAGCCACCAGCGTTCGTGGCCGGTGGCGTCGCGCCGGCAGAAGAAACGCCCCATCGTATTGCCACTGACCTCCGAGATACGCAGACCGCCGAGGTAGAGCAGGGTGAAGAGCCACCGCGCACGCGAAAACCGCTCACGCTCGCGATCCGTCTCGCGGGGCAGGGCATCGATGTAGTCCTTCACCTCCTGCCAGAGGTCGCGCTCAAGCAGGCGCGTGACGCGGGGCTTCGCGCGCCGCGCGCGCTGGCGCGAAAGTGACAGCGGGTTGCCGGCGAGATAGCCGGCCTGAACGAGCCAGGCAAAGAGGGCGTTGAGAATCACCATCGCCTGGCGCTGGCTGGTCGCAGCCAGCGGCCCATGAAAGGGCCGCCAGCGCGGATCGTGGCGCGGGAACTTGCGGCCGCCGGCTACCCAGCGCTCGCGCGGCTGCGGGTCGGCGAGGAAGAGCTGGTAGGCCAGCAGGTCCTCATGCGTGAGCGACGACAGTGGCTTGCCGAGCTGGACGATCGTCCACAGCAGCAGCCGTTCGGCCTCCTTGCGGTAGTTCTCCATGGTGGCCTTCGTATCGGCCACCCGCGCCAGCCACGCGCGGATCGCGTTCAGGTCGTCGGTGGCAGCGATCTGCGCGCGACCGTCCGCGCGGTTCACGCCGTGCCGGCCGTCGAGCCCGGCGGGCAGTTCGAGGGCGTCGAGCGGCCGCGGCGCGATCGCGGTGGACTTCATGGGCAGTCTCGGAATGGGGCACGCGGCGATTCTCGCACCCGGCGCGAAAATATTCAACATTATAGGAATAATGTCAAAATTAAGCACAAAAATAGTAGATATCTACGGTATTACGTTGTAATATTTGTGCATCGCTAACCGCCTGGTTTTTTGCCATGTCCGCCGCCATCGCCGACGAAACGAGCCTCACAGCCGAAATCGACCGCCTGAAGATCCAGTTCCCCAAAACCCGCGAGCTGTACCGCGAGGCCTGTGCGCTGCTGTTCTTCCGATTCGGCCAGCAGCCGACCGCGAACCGCCTCTACCAGCTCGTGCGCCGCGGCAGCATGAGCACACCCGTCGCGGTGCTTCAGGAGTTCTGGGCAGATCTGCGCGAAAAGAGCCGCGTGCGCGTCGAGCACGCCGACCTGCCCGATGATCTGCAGGATGTCGCCGGGGAGCTCGTCGCCGTGCTCTGGAAGCGCGCCACCGGGGCTGCGCACGAGGCGCTCGAGGCGCTGCGCATCGAGGTCGAGGAGGGCAGGCTCGCAGCCGAGGCGTCGGTCGCCGCCACGCGCGTGGACCTTGAACGCACCGAAACCGCGCTCGAACAGCGCACCGCCGCGCTGCTCGCCGAGCAGGTCCGCGTCCAGGCGCTCGAACAGACACAGGCGGCGGCCGAAGCCGCTCGCGGTGCGCTCGAAGAGGAAATCGCCCGGCTGCAGCAGGCAGGTCGCGAGCGCGACACCGCGCTTGCACAGGCGCGCGCCGACTTCGCCGCAGAACTCGAGAAGCAGCGGGCGAGCACGGCTCAGGCCGAAACGCGACTGCAGGCGACCGAGAAGCGTGCGCTGCTCGAAATCGAACGTGAGCGCAGCGCGACTGCGCGCGTGCAGCACGATTTCGCAGAAGCACAGAAGCGCGCGGCTGCCGATGCAAAGCGCACGCACGCCGAGATCCATCTGCTGCAGGGGCAGCTGGGCGATCTGCGTCATCAGGCGGGCATGCTCGAAGGGCAGTTGGGCGCCTTGCGGATAAGCCATTCCGCCCAGACCCAGGAACTCGAAGCCCTGCGGCTCAAAGCCGGCACCGCACCAACGGCCCCGCGCGTCTCAGGGCGCGCTGCCCGTGGCCGGGGCGCAGCTGCCGGTGCCATCAAACCTGGGCGTACTGCGCGCAAGGCAGGTACGAAGGCATGAACAAGCCGCGGCGGAGACAACGCAAGGCGGTCTGCCCGAAGATCAACGCACTGATGCGCTACGGTGACCGGGTCGTGCGCGTGGTGGCCGAAGCGCGCGGCCAGCGCGTGATCATCGAATCACGCGACGAGGAGGGACGGGTGTTCCGTAGCGCTGTGAAGTGGAGCAATCTCAATGCGTTACCCGCCCGGCTGTTCTGAGGCAGTGCCCGGAACGCATCATTTCATCCGATAATGGCTGCGCATTCAACAAACAGGACTGCATGTATGAATCAGCTCGCTCGCCTGGCAGTAACGATCGGGCTTGTCACAGCCAGCATCACAATGGCCAGAGCCGGCGAGAGTGTCCCCGCGCTGCAGGTGACCGCGCCAGATGGCGCAACCAGTGTGCTCGTCCCGGATGTGCACATTCCCTATCCGGGCCTGCACCAACCGTTAGCGTCCGCGCTTCAGGGTCGTGCACGCCTTGTCATCGAAAGCTCGGTCACCCAGGGACCGCAGCCGCAGCCGCAGGGCTTGCCTGAAGTCCTCGCTCCGAACGCCTATGCGAGTCTCATGACCAGGGGGAAACTGGAGCGGGCGCCGTGGGCGAGCTCGCTGTCCGACGACGACGTGGGCCGCCTCAGACACCTCGGTCAGTGCACGCGCCCGGCCGTCAACGGTGATGCAATCGACCTGATGCTGGCGATGAAAAGCGCGGCCGGCGCTGTATCAGTGGCAGCCCAGCGCTGCGTTGCTCCCGGCCAGCTCTCCCGTGACGAGATCTTTGCGCAGGCTGCCACCCGATATGGCGTGCCTGTCGAAACGCTCGAAACGCAGGTGGCGGTCGACGCACAGCGCAAGGCCGTGCCGGATCGCATCTATGAAGAGCAACTACACATGGCACTGGACCCGCACGTTGAGCGCGGGTATGTCGCGACGGTCAGCGCGGTCAACCGCGGCGACTACGACGCGGTGCTCAAGGAGCAGGACGAAGGCTATGCCGATCCGGCCGACGCTGCGATGTTCTACCGGCTCATGGTGGAAACGCGCAACCAAGCATGGATGGCACCGCTTCAGCAATTCCTCAATCAGGGAAACGCACTCGTGCTGGTCGGAGCCGAACATCTCGCCGGCGACGCTGGCCTGCTCCACCTCCTGGAACAGGCGGGCTACACCATCAGGCCAGTGACATTGCCAGCCGACCCCACGCAGGGGTGAAGCTCGTCGAGCGCCCGTATCCGCGCATCAGCCAGGGCGGGCGTACTGTTGAACGAGCCTGTCCAGGTTTGCCCGTGCAATCGGCTCCAGATCCGCAAACTCCACCGATCCGAAGAGTGTGGTGCACTGCTGCAAGCCCTGAAGCGCCTGGAGCCGTCCAGCCCGGAAGGCTTCAGATGGCGCATCCGGATCCTGCCCCCACTCGCGCGCGATCTCGCGGTCGTATGCGAGGAGCCGCGTCGCCGGCGCCGCCAGAATGGCGAGGTCTGCGTCAAGAAAGAGCTGTGTCGCCCGTCGCAGGATAAGATCGGCCATGAGCTGCTCAGGTACCCGATGGAGTTTCGTCGCCACAATAAAATATCCGGCAAGCAGCACGTGCTCGGCGTGGATTCGCCGCCAGTTACCTGAGCAGTGCTCGCGCACAACTGCGGCAAGCCATTGCGCGCTGCGAGACTCGTTCTCCGCATAGTCCGGCAGTGCGAGCAGCCTGGATTTCTTTCGCCGCTGGTGCGTGCTGACAGGCTTGTCGCGACTCATCACGATCGTTCATTGATGCGCGCGCGGACCTCTAGTCGGCAGTTCGGCGTGCGCCGAAGACGCCCCACACAAGGCCTATGGCACCCGCCAGAAATGAACCCGCGAGTATGCCCAGCTTGGCGACATTCAGTAGCTGGTCATCGGTGAATGCCAGCGTCGCGATAAAGATCGACATGGTGAAGCCAATGCCCGCCAGCAGCGCAATCAGCCCGACCCCGCGCCAGGTCATGTCTGCCGGCAGTCTGCAAAGTTTCAGCCTGACGAGAATCCACGTGACGCCAAAGACGCCCAACGGTTTGCCGGCCACAAGTGCCACCGCGACGCCGAGCGCAACCCACTGCGCGCCGTGCTGTGAAAGATCGATGCCATCGATGGTCACGCCGGCGTTCGCTAGCGCGAAGAGCGGCATGATGCCGTACGCAACCCAGGGGTGCAGCGCCCATTGCACCCTGACGACGGGAGGGAGCAGTTCGCGTTGCGCAACGCGCAGTGTCTGCAATGGTCTGGCGATCCGATCGGCATGATTGCGGCCGTGTTCCTGCGTGCTAACGTCGTTCACGTCGTGCGTGGCACGCGACAATTCGACGAGCACCCGCTCACGCCCACGCATCGGCAGAACTGGTGCGAGCAGTCCGAGGATGACGCCCGCGAGCGTGGGATGGACTCCGCTAATCAGCAGGCCCGTCCAGACGGCTGCACCTGGCACGATGTACGCCGGCGCGGCGGCGATACCGGTCTGCCTCATCACAAGCACACCGACGATCCCCGCAGCGGCAAGGACGAAGCCGCTGTAATCGAGTCCGGAGGAATAGAACATCGCGATAATCAGCACGGCAATGATGTCGTCGACAATGGCGAGCGTAAGCAGAAAGACGCGCACGCTGCCGGGAATCGAACGTCCAAGCAGCGCCAATACGCCGATGGCGAACGCGATGTCCGTAGCCGTTGGGATTGCCCAACCGTTAGCGGCATTGGAACCTTGATTTACCGCGAGGAAGATGATGGCGGGGGCCGTGACGCCGCCTACCGCCGCCGCTAGCGGCAATGTCGCCTGGCGAATATCGCTCAGTGCGCCGTCATGGATCTCACGCCTGATTTCCATCCCGACCACGAGGAAGAACACGGTCATCAGCGCGTCGTTGATATAGAAGTGCACTGACTTCGTGAAAGCGAATTCGCCAACGCCAAGCGTGACGGGCAAATCCCAAAGCGCGTGGTAGCCATGAGCGAAAGGCGAGTTGGCCCAGACGAGCGCGATTAGAGCCGCCGCCAGCAGGATGATGCCGCTAGCAGCTTCAACGTGAAGGAAATGTTCGAGGGCCGTGAAGGCTTTGCGCGCGATGCGCAATGGACGGGAAAAATTATCGGCGGACGGGTTCTGTGACATAGGCGCGTAAGGTCCTGCGTGGCGGCCCGACCAGCGCAGATAGCCTGTCTCACCACAACACGCGGCTGACACCCTTTCTTGATTTTACCTCACGCTCCAGGGATGGTCGATCTGCCTCGCAGACAGTCCGGAACTCGCCGCGAGGGCCCCGAAGTATCCGCCCGCCTCATGCGACAGCCTCGGCAACGACGATACCGACCCGCGGCACGTCTGGTTTGGCGTCTTCGAAAGCACCGCCGCCGGCGCGCCCAGGCTCGTGGCGCGAACCGAATCGCCCGTCTCCACACCGACCGACTGGTACGACACAAACATCGATCTCCCGGTCAGCCTTGACGCACGTGACGCAGGAAACTCACTGGACGCCATGCCGATGAACTGGTCGCGCTTCGATCTAGCTGCGTATCAGCTGCGCACGGGCGAATACGCGTTCGGCGTGCGAGCAGGATGGAGCGAGGGTTATGCCGGGGATGGAGCGGATTTCGAAGCGCTCTATCTCTTCGTGATTGACGATAAGACGCTGCATGTGGTTTTCGCCGAGCCGATGGCCTTCGACAAGATGCTCGCGGGCGAATGGCACAAGGACGGCACACGCAGTCACGATGTCTCAGACGCGGCGAACGCGCTCACGGTCCTTCCATCCATGACCGATGGCTATCACGATCTCCAGCTCCGGGAAAAGGCCGGGGGAAAATGGCGGCGCACGTTCAAATGGTCAGCAGAGCAACAGCGCTACCATTGATTATCCAGCAGGGCGTACCCCCGTCTTTCCCGAGCCGGAACGACGCGCGCGACTTTACGCGGTGCGCGTCAGCATGCAGAGATCACGAAAGATACGCCATTGCTGCTCATAGCCCTGCAGTTCCCCGACTGGCCGGGCCGGCTCTGCGGCCGACTCCCGTTTGCGCTCGCGTCGCACCCACAGAATTGGCCCCTTGCTTGCCCCCTGGTAATTCTGCCAGAGGACGCCCGTGTCCTGCGCAGTTTGGATCATCATGCGTGTAGCCGACATCGTCCAGCCAAGCCTGGCGGCCAGAGCGTCAGTCGAGTAATTCTCGTCAAGCGTCATCACTGCAAGCAGGGCGGCGACTTCTGCACCCCCTGCCTGACATCCGGTCCTCGTCACAGCACACCTCCTTGAGAACTGGTTTCCCGGTTTGCTGCCGGAATCCCCCAAAAAAAATGAAAACAAAGGTACTGCCCGTCCTTCCCATTGAAAGTTGGGAAGGACGTTCTGCACTTCGCACTACCTGTTCCGTCGCCAGTCAGACCTGCTCTTGAACGGCTTCAGCCTCCATTGACTTGTCCGCTACCTGTGCGGCATCTTCGGCGCTCACGCCCGGATCAACGTCGTCGGAATCTCCCGTTCCGTAGACGATGTGTCCAAGATCGAGGTGATCGGGATTGTCCGCGATGAGCGAACCGACCTCCTCAACGCACGCCTGCTGCTTCACGTTGATGGGCGTCGCGAACAGTTCCGGGCGCGAGACCCGCAAGGCATCGAGCATGGTCGGGATCCTGCCGACATGCGCCGCCCTTTCACCTTGCGGCGAAGAAACCGTCACCCCGGTAAAGCCCGCGTCGGAGAGCGCACCTTGCACAACTCCGTAGACCACCGTATTGGCATCAATGGATCCGCCCTGGACAATGACTTCCAGCGGATCTCCCTCCACGTTCATGATTGCACTCCTTGTCAAATTGCAAATCCCGGGAATCCAGCACCAGATTACTGGCATGAATCGTCATTTCACTTCCCGAACTCCATCCACACCTCCGGCCATCTGCCGGAGGTCGAATGTTCTTCCCAACCGATATGTACTACTTACTTTAAAAGCCGCACGACATATCCCTCATCGTCAGCAAGGAAGGCAGTACCGATTTCGATGATCTTCCCATCGGTCGTCTGCAACAGGTAATGCTCCAGGTTATGGCCCACAACCCGCGCCTCCTCGACGATATCCCGCACGATCTGGTAGAAGACTGGTACCGCGTGCCTCGTGACAAGCGCGGCCGTGTCGCTGGCCCATTCGACGGCCAGTTCGTGTGACGTGCAGTTCACGAATGTCAGGCTCGACCACGACGACATGAACGTCAGCTTCGGTCTGTCCAGACCCTCCGGCCAGGAATCGCACAAACCGTCCGTGATAAAAGCCTGGTTATCCCCGGGCGTTTCCCGATAGATCGCTGCGATCAGGGTGCGCTGGTGCCGCTCCAGCGCCTCGACCATCGCTGCCCCGTGGGACTGGCGCAACATCTGCAGCAGCGCTTCCAGATCTTCCGTGAACGAATCGATCGAGGTTTCGCGCAGTCCCAGATTCAACGCCAGAACCCGATTGACGAGGCGGGTAGCGCGGTCGTTGGCCTTGTGCCAGAGACTTTCCGATACCACGCCATACTGGTCGTCGAGCGTCCTGCGCAGATTCCTGAACGTCCCTGCAGTTCTGAGCGACTCGACAAAATCGCTTTCATCCTCGTCGCCGACCGCAATGTCGTACACATCACCATATACGCGGAAGATCCCGGGCCGGTCTCCGCTTTCCGCCGAGGCCTGCCACTCGATGGCTGCCTGCAGCCAGACGGCCTCCAGCGACGATTCCTCGATGACCGCCTCCTTCACGCGTGTACAGACCTCCGGCACTGCTTCTTCCTCGCGCGCCTGTCGTTCCTGCCTGATTTCCTTCAGCCCCTGCTGCAGGCGATCGGCGACCCGCTCGCGGTCATCAAGGTCGAGCGCCGGAGGAATCGGACCGAAAACACTCTTCGTCCTGTGACGATCGTAATCCATGTCATCCCCGCGGTTCCTGAGAACGGCCAGCACATCGCCCCCCGCCAGTTTCTGGTAGAAGAGCTGGTGCGCATCCGGGTCGTAGATGGGGTGATACAACTGATCGCGGAATGGAAACCACACGAGCGCGGTTTCATTGATGTCCTCAAGCGGACCATCCTTATGTGCTGGCTTTTCTTCGATTACGGCATTCATTGTGCGATTTCCCTGCGACGTCGACCCGTTCACATGCGCATATCGCGGCATTGACGTGTCGGACAGGTTGGAGAACCGGCTGCTGAATATCTCGCCGGACCGTGGAGCAGTGGATTGCGGCGACTGGACGCCACCGAAAAGTTGCGCCGAGGCATCATGCACACCGTCGTAACGGGCCGGGTACCCCGCCGGCACCGGCTGACGGTCCAGTGCCGGATAGATGTCCGGGAAGCCGCCCGGGCGCGCAGGCGGCACAGCCATCCTGTCATATCCTGGTGACCGGATACCCGGCTGGCCCGGCGAAATCTGCTGATAGCCAAACCGTCTTCGATACTCCTTGATCGCCTCGGTGATCCTTTCGAATTCCCGTATATGGCCGTTCACCACTTCGGCGCTTTGCGCATTCAGATAGTGGCCGAGTTGCGGATAGAGCTTGGTCATCGATGCCGTCATCAATTCGATGAGATTCCTCACCGCATCATCGAGTATTGCTTCCACCTGGATGCCTGGCTGGCTCACAACCGTGACAACCACGTAGTCAAGAATGCCTTGAACCAGCGCAGTGAATTCCTCGTTGGCGAAATTGTTTCTGGCAAAGAGGTTGAAGAAGAATACGCGTAGCGGATTACTCTGGGCCTGCTCCTGAATCACATTCGCGCTCAAGCCGGCGACGATCCGCACGTAGCTGTACATCCAGGATTCGATTTCGACCCTGGGAACGTACGGGGGATCCTGGATGGAAAACCGCAGAAAACCCTGTTCCAGTGCCTGCGGACTCACTGGCAATGAATGAGGCGCGGTTTGGGAAAGCGTGGAATACATGAAAATTGGTTCCTTGAAAAATCTGTTACTCGCCTGGTGGAATCGGATTGATACCGAAAGCGAAGGGGATTTATCTGGAGCGCGTAATCTCGCCCTGAATACGTTCAAGCATTGCAATAAATTTCGGGTTACGCAGAACGCGTCCTGATGGGTCGAGTTGCAGCCATGGGCTCAGGCGACGGTCCCCGGTGGGTCCTGACTTTGGCAGGTTGCTGTAGCCACCCACCTCCGCCATGGAGACGTGCAGAAACTTCGTGGGATCATCCAGCGCCGTCCGTTTTTTCCGCCCACCCTGCCTCGAGCTGTCCGACTGCGGTACCAGCACACCGGTGATCTTGAGCGCCTTGTTGTCTCCTGAGCTCGACTGCGGTGTCACCTCCGGATGCTGCCGGGTAATGCGGTAGATCAGCCCGGTCATGATGGTATTTCGCATCCGGTCTTCGACGTCCTTGCGCGTGAGATCCTTCTTTTCGACGGACGTGACTTTATAATAAAGCCCCATAATGGCTCTCGTGATGTCCTGTAACACAAAATACAGAACTGAAAGCTCCTTGTCGTACATGCTGTTGATGTGACCTGCACCTTCAAAAATCCATTCACTGATTTTCTCAACTACAACGGCGAAAAACTGATACAGGTCGGAAACCGGCATGCCAATTGCGTTGAATTTTTTCAGCACGAAGCTATCGACATATTCATCAAGCGATTTAAAATGTTTGTTTATTTCGTCTGCGAGCACACCCTCTGGCATGTCGCCGGAAAACAGGACATGCCCCATCAGCAGGATCCACGTGCGCGTGTTGTCCCTCCATGCCGGTGTCAAATTGTTCACATACTCAGGCAGCACCCGCGACGGAAAATGATCGACAACGTAGAAAAGGCCACCGATGAGATTTCGCACCATGAGCCTCGTGTATTCCTCGCGCCTGACTGCAATGCGTAGCCGCGATGGCTCATAGAGAGATTTCAGGAATCCCTTTGGCTTGAACTGCCGGCTGCGACAGATCACCCACGCATCGGGCGGATATTGCTCCTCGGTGATCTCGGTACCACCGACGACCGGCGTGCATCCTGCGAACAGTTCGAACGTCCTGACGAGGCCATACTTGCAGAACAAATAGTGCGCCATGGTCGAATGCATCTTCACCGTCGGCTGAACGTTCTTCATCTTCTTCTGCGTGTTGTGATACACGAGCGACCACGCGACGCTCGCCTGGTCGACGCGGCCATTGGCCACGAAGTAGTGCGTCACGCGCCTGAACGTCAGCAGATCGCGCAGCAGTCGCACGAAAACGCTTTCAGCGCCCACACTGATGATCGGGTCCGACAGCACAGGGGAGATGAAGAACCGCTTGCCTCTGAGCATGATGCTTCCCGCTTCACCCACGAACGGCAGATACATGCTGCGTTCGATTTCTTCATCCCGAAACCTGAAACGGAACTTCACCAGATAGAGATCTGATCGCGCGATATCGATCGTCCGTCTGCTGTTGCCCTGCTTGCGCGATGCCTCGCCATATTCTTCCGGTGGGGCGCACACACGACACCCTTCGTACGTCAGCCACTCCGGAAAACCCTTCGCAGCCGCACGAAACACCGAATCGATGTAATTGATGACGTGCACCTGCTGCATGTGCTCGACCGCGATGCCGTTCGCAATCACCGGATTCAGACGCGGCGTATGCGCATCGATCAGTCTTTCAATTTCGGGGTCGATTTTCTCTCTCCCTGCCGGTTCCGGCACATTTGCTGCCCTGATTACCAATTATTACTTCGCCTGCAACCTGGCTGTTTTATAGGTCAACCACGCAAGCGCGACCGCACTCAGGATTCCTGGCATCTGCTTGAGCCAGTCGTTGATTTCCTTCCTCCTTTCGGCGTTCTGTTTTGCCTCCAGCAACTGCTGCTCGTAATAGAAGCGTGCACGCTCGGCCTCCTGCCTGCTGCGGCGCGTTTCCTCCTCGAAGGCGAACTGCCGCCGTTCCAGCTCTTCCTGGAACTTCGCCTTCTCACGCTCCCATGCCTGCTGCTTTTCCTGGTGTGCGACCTGCTGCTCCTTCAGTTCATATTTCGCCCGTGCCAGTTTTTCTTCCTGCCCGGCAAGCTCCTGCTTCTGCTTCGTCTCCCGATCACCACAATGTTTCGCATCCGCGTAAGTTTTATACAGTTCAAGCGCTTCATCGGCTTCCTCGAATCCGTAGCGCCGCCACCCGATCTGGTCGGTCTGGCGCGGGTGCGTAAATGGTTTTTGACGGGCGAGCCAGACACCATTTTCCCGGGTCGGATCCCGTGCACTTCTAATGCGGTGTACGGAACCATTGCGGTTGATGAACCGGTCGCCGTTGGTGCCTGCGTTGTCCACGATCCTGATGCTTTCGAAGAACGCGTGCTCGTCAGCTGCCTGCGTGCACGAGTGCAGCTCTGCAAGAACTCGCCCCGTCTCGCTAAACGGATGCGGGCCCGCATCTATTCCAGGATAGACGGAAATAACAATGTCGCTATCGTTTTCGTAAATCTCTCCCCTATGTCGGTTCAAATCTTCCAGCGACACCGACAACTCGCACCGGAACGTGATCCAGTGGTCATGCGGTTCAACTCTCTGGCGTTGCACGCATTCGCGCAGGGCGATAACGCTTTTCGTCTCGTGCTCGTGACCGTTCTTGAGCGCTTGCATCAAACGCGTTTGCAGACTTCGGTGCACAAGCCAGTCCGTCTGGATCACAAAGGTCGATCGCGAGGCGTCTGGAAGGGGTGGCAATTCCACACACAGACCGTTGCGCTCAATAACGGTCACAGTCTGCGGTAAATAGTTAAAATACCTTGTTCTCTTTTCGAATTTCTCGTGCTGCTGACTGGCATACAGCTCGTTGCGCCCCACGACAGAAAACACGGGTGTTCCGTACCACGTGTCGGGGACAAAGTGGTCGCTCTGGTCAAAACTCATTCGCTGGTTCGGACGCGTTCATTTCGATTCCCTGACTTGAACAGCATGACTTCCCTGTTCTGCAAGTGCGCCGTGACAGCGGCGCTCAGGACAGTGATATATCGTCGAAGAATTCTTCGTTATCAGACCCCGGCGGGCATAAAGGCAGGCCTGAGGCCTGCCTGGATATCCGACACCGGCAACTGCAACGGCGGCAAAAAACGAAGCCCGCCGCGGCCACGTGGCCGAAGCGGGCACGAGCCCCGGGACAGGATATGCGTAACGCATAACGATGCATCGTTCACGCCACCGTGCGCATGTTCACCGGCACCTTCGAGGTCGCCGCGGCAGTGATACCTGAGACATCGATCACGCCGAGGACCGCGAGGTTGTTGATATGCAGGTAGGAAGGCTGTACTGTCAGCTCCTTGGACTGCGCGCCGTTGCGCACCATCGGCAGCACCACCGTCGTCTCCGGTTTCCACGCCATGTTTCCGAAATGCAGTGGATTCGGAACGCCAGCCGTCTCGGACGAGAAGTCGCCGAACGACAGAACGATCCTGCCCGACATGCGCTCGTTGAGCGTCGAGACAACCTTCGTGTCGAACGCAATGCCCATCGTGCGCAGGTCGCCGGTCGTCATCAGATATCGTGCAATATACGGATCCGTCCCGATCACGACAGTCGGTACCGGCGCCACGCCACCGGCACGTGCATCCGCGGCGGCCTTGTAGCCCGACTGCACGTAGAGCGTGTAGGCCATGTCGCGAATCTCGTTGACGAGCGCCGCCTGGACGTCCGCTGCGCGCTGGTGAGCCGAGAGCGAATCGAGGCTCGAGTCGACCTGCAGCTCGCGATACATGAACGCCGGCTGGATGATGAACGCCGACACCCCAAGGATCGCCGGCGTGTCCAGCGGGTTGTTCGGCACTGGGGTCGTATTCAGTGCACTGGTTGTCTCGGCCAGCAGATCGCGCAGCCTGAAAATCGCATCGACCGCGTCGTTGCTGGTCATGATGCGTGTGGCCGTGATCAGCGCCGCGAGGTCGCTCGAATCATTGACATCGCCCACCTGCATCGGGCGTGGAATCGTGATCGGTGCGTGCAGCGGAACCGTGTACACCTGGCTGAAGAAGTTGGTATTCAGCAGCTTGCCGCGTTGGCGGCGGTTGCTGTTGGTGCGCCGCGCGTCGATGTCGTACCCGATGACCGTCGCGTCGTCGAAAAGGGCGGCGAGCGTGGCGCCTGTGCCGGCCGTCAGATCGAGCACCTTGTCCGTCGTATCCTTGATCGCATTCAGTCGTACCGTCGAAGCATTCAACGAGATGTCGCCGGTTTCGAGCACCACCTTGCCGAAGACGTCCATGCCGATACGGGCCTCGTAGCCCTGCGAAAGAACCGGCGCCAGAATGGTTGACTGACCGCCATCAGCGAGTACCGTGTTCGGCCCGACAAGCAGCGTCTCGCTGTCGAACTGCAGGTTCATCTCCCGGTAGTAGCCCTGCACCGCGAAGTTGAACGTCGCGCGTTGCATGGCACCGGTACGGAACTTCACCACTTCGTTCGTCCCGCCGCTTGTGAACTCGACGTACACGGCGTCGAGCACGACGTTGGTGTCGAGTGCGTCGGTGATATCCATCAGGCCGCTGTCAAGCGTCGACTCGGTCTGCGAGATGTTGACGAGCGAGAACTTCTTCCCAATCGCCAGCGGCGCAGTGTTGGACGCACTGCCGTCGGTGAGTAGCACGCTGTAGGGAGCAACGAGCGCCGGGTCGACGAAGTATTTTGCGGAGTCGTCACGCACCACGGGTATGACCTTCGTGATGTCGTTGCGTAGCAGGTCCGGATAGATCACCGCCTGCACGATGTTGCGCCGGTTGAAGTTGTTCGACGCGTCGCCAGAGATCGGCCGGCGGATATCGTTGCTGATTTCGATCAGCCGGATCGAGACGGTGTAGCCCACCTGATCGTTACCGACCACGACGGTTGGATAGAACGCCTCGCCGAACTCGTCCTGGCGGGCAGCCATCATGTTGTAGGCCACCATATAGACGACAGCGTTCCTGTTCTCCTTTTCGTCGTAGGCTTCCAGCGCGGGCTGGATGCGCTCGTAGAAGAACTCGCCGGTCTCGGGTGAGAGGTAGTTCACACTCTCGGTCGACACGCGTTCGTGCCGGATCGGCTGATGCAGCGCCGCAGCGATGTCGCCCGAGAGCATCCCCGCGGCGCCGGCCGCGTCCCGCTGTGCCTGAGTCAGTTCGCGGGCGAGCCCGAGCTCCGT
This sequence comes from Paraburkholderia sp. HC6.4b, assembly GCF_014200875.1. Taxonomy (NCBI): domain Bacteria; kingdom Pseudomonadati; phylum Pseudomonadota; class Betaproteobacteria; order Burkholderiales; family Burkholderiaceae; genus Paraburkholderia; species Paraburkholderia sp. HC6.4b. The sequence goes on along the minus strand of NZ_JACHDC010000009.1, from coordinate 18,382 downwards.
CACGATGGTCTCAAGCGCCGTGTTGAGCCCGTCGAGTGTGTTGTTCAGTTCGATCTGCACCGAAGAGTCGATGCTTTCCAGAGCAAGTGCTGCGCGCGTCATCTGGTTCGACGCGAATGCGCAGCCGCGCTCGTGCTGTTCACCACGAAGTGACTCGATCAGACGATCGAGCTGCGAAACCGGCAGCGCGCCATTGCGACCCTTGTTCCGGAAGAGGGTGGTTGCGTAGGTCATCTGGAATCCTGACTATCACGATTAAAGGGAGGCTACCGGGGCGGGCCGACTCAGACCGTCAACTGCCTGCCAGATAACATGTCGAGGTAGTGCCGGAAAAGACGCGTGCCCGACACTTCGTGCGAGGCGTTGTAGGCATACAATAGTTTCAGAAGACCAACGACCAGCTGCTCCCGGTATGTGTTGGGTTTTCCCTCTTCGACAAAGAAACCCGGGTAAATCACCACACCTCCGACTTCCCTCGTGATGTCGTGAATGCTGAACGGCTCGTCGTGCCACGGCAGGCGCGACTGCGGACTGAACAGGCGCGAATCAAGCTCCCCGCTTGCCTGAAGATGGGCCGCAAGCGGAAGAATCGTTTGCATCAGCAGCGCACGGCTGTCCCTGTCTTTCGCCGTCTCCTCCCAGCAGCGCGCGAGCGTGCCGGACGCATAGACCAGCTCCTCGATGTAGTGCTGCAGACCATAAAAGCAGGCCAGATCGTTGACGCTCGACATTTTCTGCAGCACTGCGAAATTAAGACACTCCGAGAGCGGCAGCTTCTGACGGGCCAATGCTTCATGCACCCAGTGGGGAATGAGCACGATCTCCTTCAATGAACCGGGTGAGCTTGACGCGATCACGTGATTCGGCTCCGTAAGGGTCGATAAGGGCCGACAGTCAAAAAATTATTTCCCGTCGCCTACCTATGCATGGGAAACGCTGTTCACACTATTCACCGACATGAACGACAAACTGATGCTCGTGAAGTGCATCACGCTCTTGTTTCGCGAGAACCAACTGTCTGGTGCACAGGAAAATTCCGCGCAGCTCGTGAGAAACGTGCTCGCCGAGATCAAGGAGCCCCAACACTCCATCGGACTCGAACATGATCGGGAGATCGTCCGGGCCCTGAAGAAGACCGCACTCTCAATGTGCGAAGTCCCGCCGGACCACGAACACGAAAGCGTCGAGATCCTGCAGCAACTGAAAGTCGACTGTGGGGAGGATGAGCAGCTCTATGGATCGTTTGTCGACGGCATGAGCGCCGAGCTCGGAGAGAGCCGCCTGAGGCGCACCGTGCTAAACCTGCGCCGCTCGCTGAACGAATATTTTCGTGAAGAGAAAATCCAGCAGATCATCAACCAGGCGGCCAACAAGCTGCGCTTTAACCGCACCGAAGTCACCAGCATGAAGCAGTTCGTCTCGGAGGTGTGCGCCGAGCTCGAACCCTATCAGGTCGACTCGGAGGCGAAGGATCCAGCCATCGTCTCCGAGGTCGACTTCTCGCGCGTGGAAGAGATCAAGCGCATCTTCCGTGAAGTCAAGAAGGCCGAGAGCGGAAAAAGCCTCATGAGGACTGGCTGGCAAGCCGTCAACCGGATGTTGCGCGGCGGCTTGAGGCGCGGGCAGGAAGTGGTGATCCCGGCGTTGCAGCACAAGTTCAAGACCGGTTTTTCACTGGCGATCTTCATCGGCGTGGCGCTCTTCAATACGCCCGAGATGATCGATCCGGCGCGTCGCCCGCTGCTTCTGCGCATCTCCTTCGAAGATGATCTCGAGCTGAACTTCCAGTACATGTACGAAGTGCTGATGGCACACGACGGACGCGAGGCAGAAATCATCACAAGGAGTCGCGCTGACTTCGAGAAAATGTCAGAGGAGCAACTCGAGGCCTACATCGCACCCATTGCGACCTACGTGCAGGATCGCCTGCGAGTGAACGGCTACGAGATCCGCCTCATGCGGGTCAACCCCTCGAACTGGACCTACAAGGACCTTTGCAACAAGATCCTCGAACTCGAGGCCGAAGGCTACGAAGTCCACCTGTGCATGGTGGATTACCTCTCGATGCTGCCGACTACTGGCTGCACCACGGGCCCAGCCGGCACCGACCTGCTCGATCTATACCGGCGCGTGCGCAACTTCTTTTCAGTCAAGAAGATTGCCTTTATCACCCCACATCAGCTTTCGAGCGATGCGCGCCAGCTCATCCGCGAAGGGACCACGGAGTTCGTCAAACACCTGCCGGGAATGGGTTACTACAAAGGCTCACGCCAGATCGATCAGGAGGTTGATCTGGAGATCTTCATCCATATCGAGATCGTCAACGGTGAGTCGTTCCTCACGGTTCAGCGCGGCAAGCATCGCCTGATCGGCCAGACCTCATCAAGAGACCTCTACTGTGTGCTGCCTTTTAACCAGCACGGCATTCCCTTCGACATCGACGCACCCGAAATCACGTGCAGATCACCTGGAGGTGGTCCTGCCGGTAGCACGGCCAGTGGCCCTCCCAGCAGCGCGCCTGGCGGCCGCTCCGTTAAACCCTTCTGGGATTTTTCCATGGAGGGCGCCTGACCATTTCTGATCGTATCAGGAGCAACCCATGTTCTACGGTCTGCGACGTCTGCTTGGCATGGTACGTGTTGAGGAATCGGGAGACCAGATCAAGCTATCGGGCTTGCCGGGCAATTCCGTCGCAAAGACCATCGGCGAGGTCTGGGGCACACAGAAAATCGCCAGCATCATGTTCAGCAGGGTCAGTCCTTCCGATATCGCCTTCAATCGCTTCTTCGCCCCTGACGTGGTGTACGCCTTTAGCCGCATCATTGCGGAAAAGAGGAGGGGACACAATATCAGGGCGCTGAAGAAGGTCGTCGCGAGCATTTATGAGGCGACATGGATGAAGGACACGCTGGTCAAGCATCCGGATATCCTGGACCCGGCCCAGCTCAACCAGCTGAAGTGGGCGCCGCTTGAACACCAGGCGGGCTTCTTTCGCTGGTTCAACGAGATGGTCCCGCGCTTTCGTCTGCGCGGTGCGCTGCTGGGCGCCGGCCCTGGCACTGGAAAGACCTTCATGGGGCTGGCGCTCGGGCTGCAGCTGCATGCCGACGTGGTGATCGTCGTATGTCCGGGTCGGGCCGTGAAGAAGGTCTGGGAGGACACGATCGTCACCCAGTTCAAGCGGCCCCAGCCGTACTGGCACAGCCAGATGGGCCGGCCGCCCGAAGCCCGGATGCGCTACTACATCGTGCACTATGACGCGCAGGAAAAATTCCTCGCCTTCGCCCGTACCCAACACTGGCACAAACCCGTCATCCTGTTGGATGAGTCCCACGGCATGAACGAAATCGAGGCGCTGCGCACGCAACTCTTCATCGCCCTGTGCGATATCACGAAGAGCCAGTACATCCTCTGGGAATCCGGCACGCCGGTCAAGGCCCTGGGTGGCGAAATGGCACCGCTATTCCGCACCATCGATCCACTCTTCGATCGGGACGCCCAGCAACGCTTCTCCGCGATCTACGGCAAGGCGTCCCAGCGCGCCAACGACATCCTCGCGCACCGGCTGGGAAAAGTCACCTACAAGGTCGAGAGTGGCAGCGTGGTAAAGGTCGAGCTCCACCACATCCAGAAGAAGGTTCGCATCCCCAACGGCGAAAACTATACGCTCACTTCCATCCGCGAAGAGATGCGCCGCTTCATCGAGGAACGCGCGAAACACTACCTCTCGAACATGCGCCAGTACGAACGCATGTTCGAAAACGCGCTCAAGGCCTTCGGAAAAACGCTCGTCACACCCGAACAGAAACAGAACTTCCGGCACTACGAGCGTGCGGTCAAACTCATCCGCAAGGATTTCGATCCGTCGAAGCTCAAGGACGAAATCCGTTTCGCCACAAGCTACGAAAAGAAGGTCATCCTCCCGGCGCTACCGAAACCGATTCGCCAGGACTTCAAGGACGCGAAATCAGTCGTGAAATATTACAAGCTGAAGGTGCAGGGCGAGGCACTCGGGCAGATTCTCGGCAGGAAGCGGGGCCAGTGCATCATCGACATGGTGCCGCACATCGGTCTCGAGGACATCATTGATACCGCGCTCAAGAAGACGCTGATGTTCACCAGCTACGTGGGCGTGGTCGATGCCGCGGCCGAATTCCTCAAACAGCAGGGCTACCGGCCACTGCGTGTCTACGGCGAGACCAACAACGAGCTTGCCGGTATGGTCAATGAGTTCGGTCGCAATGAGGATGCCAATCCCATGATCGCCACGTACCAGTCACTCTCGTCTGCCGTACCGCTCATCATGGCGAACACCATGGTCATGGCCAACTCTCCCTTCCGTTCGTTCGAGTACGATCAGGCAGTCGCGCGGTGCAAACGGCTCGGACAGGACGAAAGCGTCTATGTCAACGACGTCGTGCTTGATACCGGGAGCGAATCAAACATCTCCTCGCGCACAATCGACATCATGCAATGGAGCCGCGCCCAGGTCGACGAGTTGCTCGGCTTCGAGAACGAACAGCTGATCGCCACTGAATCCCTTCGCGAGCGCAATGGGCGCGCCACAGGATCACTGACGATTGACGCCATCGCGTGCGAGGAATTCACACAGGCAATGGAGCCCTGGACCGGTCGGCTGGCGACCGATGTATACGGAGCGCAGCTACCCGACTGGCTGCGGTGGGCCAACCAGCCGCGCGAACAGGCGTGCGTCAGCCGGCACATGGGTTGAGCTGTACCTCGCGAATCCTTTGACGACGCTGTCGTCCGGAGTTTCATCTGAGCGAGGAGAATGAATCGTGAGCCTGCTGCGCGTCGCGCTCGAATGTGATGAGCCTGTCGAGAGTGAGGAAACCCTGGATGACTCGGTACCGGAAGGGGACGATCAGGTACGCGCCGGGATGGCCGAAACCGTGGATGAGGATTTCGAACACGATGCGGCGATGGATGTCGTAGCCGAATCCATCCACGAGTACTACGATCAACTGCGTGACCTGATTCACGGCAACGCTGTCACGCCCGCGCTCACCGCATTGATCATCAGGGGCGTCAACCAGCAGCTCGCTAGTGTCGGACTGGAAGTCATGAACTTCCCCGCTCTCGAGAGCTACACCAGGGCGAGTGCAGAAGAACAGGCAGGGATCGCCCTCGAGGGCATAGCCACGACGCTCAAGACCCTGCTGTTCCAGGACCCCGTGCTGAATTTCAAGCACTACAAGGACATCATCCTGGACGCGTTCCGGTCGATCGAAGGGAAGCTCGCGAAGTATGAGGGCAAGACGCGGCAGAACAGGGCGGAGTTCGAGCAGAAAAAAGGGAAGCTCGGCAACCGGGTCGAAATCAGCCTTCACGGGCTATGGTATTTTTTCACAACCGGGCAGGGGCAGCCCCAAAACCTGACCGCAGCGCTGTCCACCGATCTCGCCGGATCAGGTTACATGCTCACGAAGTACCCGGCGGAGGTCATCTCTGCCATCGAGAAGCTGGCCGCGATCCTCGCAGGCGGCAGCGCGAAAGACAGGGCGTCGATTGACGCGCTCGCGAAAAAGGTCGAAACACTTAAGTCTGCAGTCGAACTGTTCGATTCACAGTTCATGGGCAACGGCAAATATTTCAACATGACCAGCGTGGTAGCGAGTACGACGCCAAACCAGGGAAGCCGCCTGGAGCAGATGAGCCGCAGTGGCTTTGTGGTCGAGAAGACGAGCGCGGGCCATACGGCCAGCAAAGCGATGTCCGGCCCTCTTGCGTCCATCATCCGGAGCAGGCAGATTGTCCTGTCCGTGCAACAGTTGGAAGAGGTGTTCGACGCCGCCCAGGCCTACTGCGATAACGTGAAACATTTTCTGGAGCTTGAGTCGAAATTCTCCGCTGCGGCAGCAAAACTGGGCGACGCCCTCAGAAAGCTGTCGGAGACCGCACAGGGGCGCGATCGTGAAGTGATCGCCGCTGGCGACAGGATCGAGGCCTACGCGAAACTGCTGATGCGCGCCTTCCAGCGGCCGGCATTGCAGGAAGCCTTCCGGTCACTGCGCGGGAGCAAGTACTGCAACTACCTGGGCCTGCGCGGCATCTTCAACGGATAGCCACAAAAAAAGAAAGCTTCGGCACCGATCAGTTGAGATCGAACCCAGTCAGGGACAACTCCAGTAGGTGCGCTGATCGGCATAGAGTGCATTTTCATCCCCAGACGGAAGCACGATCGCTTCTGCAAGGCAGACTGTTGCGCGCTGCTTGCTCGACGATGGTGCGAGTCCCAGCACAAGCGTTTGCGCATTTGCGGTGGTGCCCAACGCCGCGGTGCCCGCCGTCTGCACACCGTTTAACACGATATTCGCGAATCCACCGCTCTGGAATGCGCTCGCGGCATTGAACCCCGTGTCCGATACGGTATTGCTGCTCTGCTGGCTGCTGGTGACCATGGTGGCCATCGCGTGTCGCGGCGGCGACATCGAATTGACCTGCCCGACACCGAAACGGTAGACGTTGTAGGACGCGCTCACGAAATAATCCGCGACCCCAGTGCCATATTGGACAGCACAGTTGAAAACTGCGTTCATCGTCACACGACTTGCATTGGACATGGGGACCTGCACCGCGGCCTGCAGTTGCTGGTTCACGGTGCCGCCAGAATCCCAGATGATCGCCGCTTGCCCGTTGATGGTGACGGGAACGCCAGCCTGCACGATGTATGGCTGCGCGCCATCGAGGGCCTTCGCCACGGCATGGTTACCATTGCCGCCCTGATCGTACCAGGTACGGATCGTGGCATCGCCCGAGCCGGCAAATGCTGCCAGCGCGTCCAGATCCAGATCACCAGTCACGGTGAACCCGATGTCATGCTGGACGCCATCAGCAGCGCGCGTGACCCCAATAGCCGCCCCTGACCATTGCCCTGTCAATCGTCGCAGACTCCAGGCTGCCACCGGCGAGATCTGCAGCGTATCGAGAGGGCCGATGAAAGGAACGGCTGAAACTATGTCTGTCAGATCGAACATCTGCATCGTCGATACATCGACGTAATAGTCCCCCAGGTTATTTTTCGTGTTGAAGAGCATGGAATACCTGAAATGACTCAGGGGAGAGGCGAGCCCGACGAGCAGATCGATCTGCCGCATCCATTTGCCGGCCGTCGTCCGATACGAAAACGTGCCGTATACGATCTGCGCATCGGGACTGCTCGCCTCTACGGCGGTTATCGCCCTCTGAAGGGCGTTGCTGACAAACTGGTTATCCGCCGGCGTCTGCGTGATCTGCCTGACGACCGCATCGGCAAACTGCTGGCTCGTCGCAAAATACTGCCTGTCGAGGATAGTCATGGCACGATTCCGCTAGATCGACCTGAGGGCGGCCCGCACCGGGGCGGCCGGATCGTGATAGTTCGCGCCGATCTCGATTCCGTGATCGGTAAAGGCAATATTGACGGGGAAGCTTCGGGCGAGACGCTTGAGCCGCGTGGCAGAACTGATCAGCTCATCGAGTGCCTGAAGCTCCTCTTCGGAAGCCTTCCATCTGTGCTGCCGCGCGAGCGCGTGCGCGCCCGACTCCTGTGCCGGCGAGAGTACAAGCTGGCCGTCAACCACGGCCGTGTTCATCCGTACTTCGCCGACGAGCGTACCCTGATTGAAATGCGGGCCCGGCAGCAGCACCAGGAGATGCACCACGGTCAAGTCATCCTCATCCTGCCGGAAGCGGAAAGACGGCATGAACGGTCGTGCCTGGTTGTGTAATACGACAGCACGCTTCCATACGTCGTCAATGTAGCCGCTCAGCTTCGACAGGCCTCCATCGTCCATATATTCGGCCAGTTCGTTCCGCAGGAACCACAGGCCGGCCACGGTCTTTTCCAATAGTTTCGGAAGCGGGCTTTCGCGAGTCGGCACTTCTTCATGCAGCATCATCTCAGCTCTCCCTGGAATCATTGGGAACGATCGGGGTATCTTTGGCGGCAAGGCGGCATCCCGCCGCTCGCATCACCTGGCGGTAGTTGCGTCTCATGGCATAGAGCCCGGCCACGTGGTGGCCGGGCAGTTACTGGCGGGTGGTTATTCGAGTTTTGAAAGCACCAGCATTGATCCCGGCTGGATCTTCCGGTCGCGATCCAGATATACGTTGATAATGAGCGGGTGGTGAACCGTCAAATCAAGGCTTCTGAACGTAATGCTCAGCGTCTGTGTCAAGTGGTGCGTCTGGGGATGAACCAGGTCAATCACATCGATCCGGAATGCAGGTGCGTGTTCGTCTATCCAGTCAAGATCCCGTGGGTGCAATATCTGGGAACGAATCCAGTTGATAAAGTTGTCGGGCGCCTCCTGTGTCCCGTTAAATGCGTGCTGTAACAAAATGCCCAGACCCTTCAGCGAGATGGTCCTGAGCCGCCTGACTACTTCGATCCAGTTCGACCGGCGCAGACGCGGGGATTCGTCTGTTGGATCGGTCATATACACAGTTCTCCTTTGGTAATCGAATGTCGTTTCCTTGAACTGCCTGACATTCATAGGAGTAGCCAGAGCAGTTTTTTTCTTCGGGGCCGCAGGGCTGCGCCGTCGCCCAGCACCCGTTTGAGTAATATCTATCTGAACGTTTCTCGGATAGGGCAACGGGCGAGGAACCCGGGACGGGGACGTCGCGAGGTCCGCATGGATATACGCGCATCAGCTTGTTTTTGTCTCGATCTCGGCTTCCACCGCCTCGATGGTTTCTGTTGGCATGGGAATCTCCGAGGATTCCTTGATCTTCACGCCAGCTGCCGCGGCCGTGACGGCACCGGCAATCGCGACCAGGCCGCCTGAAAATGCAAGACTGTTGAAGGTCTGGTGCTTGATGGTGTCGTAGATCGACAGAATGATGAATACCAGGCCGCCCAGCATCACAAAGCCATAACCGAAAAAGCGGGCCGGGTCGACGTCACCGTTCCAGCTGCAAAAGAGGTCCTCGCACACCCTGGCCACGAACCCGGGCTTCTTCTTCTCTTCCACGACACGCTCCTGAAAGACGATTCACACAATTCGTCATTCAGGTCGCAGGGCATACCGTGCAAAAAAATGAGGTCGGCAAAAGGCGGAGGGCATGCCCTCCGCCTTTTGCATCGCATGCTTCAGCCTCGTCCAGCACCACATCAGACTATCGCCCACGCGCCTCGATGTCCGACCTCAGACGACTACAGTTCGCGCAGGATTGTCAGCCTGCGATAGAACTCAGCCACCCGATGGTAGCCCCTGGCAGGCGTGTCTTCCTGTGCACTCGTGGCCGCCACCTGGAGCTTCGCGAAATCCGCTTCGGATTGCGCGCATTCCCTGATGCGGGTCAGCTCCACCCCGATCTGATCGTGGACCCATAGAAGCTCGTCGAGCTCCTCGATAAGTTCTTCGTTTCGCTTTAACTGCGCAGCGGGATCATCCGGATCAGCAGGGAAGAACGCGTCGTTGAAGTCGCCCAGAGCGGCCTTCGCACGGTACAGCGTGTACATCATTGCCTCGCTCATCGGTCGTTACCTCCTCGTCAAGTCTGGCCCGCTTTCTGTCTCTCCTGCAAAGACGGCTGTCAATAGCCTGGTGATCCTGGCCAATGCGTAAAGTCCAACGACCAGAAGCGCGCCACAGGCAACCGAAATGCAGAAGTCCATTTGAAATCCACTCTGCTGTCCATCTGGAAAAATACCCGGAGACGAGACCGCGCTGCCGGGCGCCTGATTCCAATTCCGGATAGGTCCGTCCTAGAATCCACGCTTCTTTTTCAGCAGATACTCATCGAACTCCTGACAGAGCCGGCAGCCGATGTACAGTCCAATAATGGCGCCCGCTCCCTGGCCGAGTGATTTCCAGAAACCCATTTCCAACTCCTTTGTTCTTCAGATCGACAAAATAGACCGGGGACGCGAGCGTCCCCGGTGATTGCTGTTTTAGAGGCGTGACTTACTTCTTTGCCGACTTCGGATTTCGGGTCGTGTATTCGTTGGCTTTACGGACCGCCTCCTCCAATCCCTCCTGAATCTCCTCGGCGGTGGGCGCTGCATTCGCTTCAGGTGTCGCCGATGTCGCTTCCGTTTTTCCGCCGGTCATATCCTTGACCTTGTCGCGAAGCCACGGATAGCTGTAGTAAATGCCCACGCCAACTGCGACCGCAGCGCCGGCCCCAACGACCGCATTCCTGTTTTCGTTGACCCAGTCCGTACACGTTTCTAAAAATCCCGAGGCCGGTTTAACCACGGATTCAACCGGCGCATTATCGAAAATGCCAGATGTTTCCTGAGCTGCCGTTGCCGCAAACTTGAGAACGTTATTCAACATGGTGATACTCCTTGGTTCGTTTCTGTCTGTTGGATAATTGAGTTCGTTCCATTACTGGTCTGGACTCGCGGGCGGAATATATCGTTGAGATTTTTTTGAATCGTCCATTTCAGCAATTCCTGACTCGCCAATGCATACGCGCGCAAGCCAAGGCTGCTAACCAGGCCTCGCGCATGTGTCCCGCCGCGGAAAAAAACGCGATAAAAGCGACGGACCGCAACGGCCCGCGCAGATCGAATGCGAACCAAGTGGGTGAGCAAATGCGAACCAAGTCATCTAGACTGATTCGTAACGCTCTGACAAGGAATCTGCCGTGAGGACAGGAAAAAATGGGTTGGGAGCATCTTTCGCTGGCGACACGTCGCTGCTCCAGCAAGCGGGTAATGATGGGTTGCGCGATCATTTTTTTTCATTCGATCGCTCGCTGCCCGTCGGCGCACGCATCCGGCTCAAGTCTGAAAACGAAATGCTCGAGGCGCTCGGCCGGATCGATCGTCTTGCGAAACGAATCAGGGACGGAAACGATGTTCGCCTGGTTGCTAAATCACATCAAGCTACGCAGGGGCATTTTGTTCCACTCACACCTGATGTCCTGCTGGTTCGTACATGGCTGTATCTCGATCTCAATCAGCTTGAGAAGGTATTCGATCATCACATTGTCAATCCGGTATTAGAAGAGATCCTTTCCCGAAATACAGAACTGGCGAGATACGGCTTCTATCTTGGAAACAAATGGCTCTCGATGGGTCCGCCAATGGAAGTGATCGACGACATCAACAAATCATTGACAGCGTTAAAATCTGTTTTATCGGACAAGGATTTCAAAACGCGCGAGCACTACTTTATCCGAGCGAGTACGAAGAACCTCAAAAGTCTGCAACGCTACATTTCGAATCTACTTTCCCATCACAAATCCATGCAATATATCCGCATCGATCTTGGATACCACGATACGACTGACTGGGTTCACCGTTCATCCTTCAGGGAAGTTCACAAGCTTGCCAAAAAGCATTACGACAGGCTGATCTCTCTTCTCAAACATGACTTCGATACGGCAATGCCAGGGCACGTACGAAAGATCGAATACAGCTCAGGCGCTGGTTACCATTTTCACTGCCTCTTCTTTTTTAGCCAGGCTATCAGCGTGGATCTTCAGGACGTTGGCGAAAGAATAGGGGCGTATTGGTCTGGGCGCGCCACACAGGGCTGCGGGGCATACTTTGTCTGGACCACGCCAGCGCCCACTGTGTGGCGGCAAGGGCCACAACACATGCAGACCAGTCAGGATCTGCACGATGCGCTTCAGTATCTGACGAAACTGGATCGGTTTCTCCGGCTGTCTGTAGGCGGAGTGCGCACGCTAGTGACGGGAAAGAAACGCTAGGGCAAGAAGCAGACCACTACTTCTTCCGCGGTACAAGCGGATTTCGGTGGGACTGAAACCGCCCGGCACGCCGGTCAGCTTCCAGAAACTCATGGGCGACCTTCTTACTGGCGTCTACCTTCCTCGCGAACTCCGGGCTGTGGAAGACGATTTCCCAGAAATTGTGCTGCTTTTGAGATTTGCTTGGCATGATGTGCTCCCGCAACACGCGATGATCAATCGCTTGCATAGTGCCGACGGCCAGCCGTTTTCTTCCCATGCCCGGATGGGCAACCGCCGCCTGCGCCCGTGGCTATGGCGTCCTTCGCGGGCAGCTTCAGGCATCACGAACTCATTCAATGCGAATGCCTTCGCGAAACTTTGGCCCGCACTCCGGACAGTGGTAAATGCCAAGCTGTCCGTCGCTCTCAGGGTCGAGCTCGAAATTGTCGGGCCACTCCTCGAACTCCCTGAAGGATAGCGTTGCGATGTCGGGGTCGGGGAACTCGTCCTGAGTACACCTGTCTGTGCTCACCACGAACAGCTTCGAGCTCGGCTCCGAGTTCCTCATTCACCCAGTCCACCAGATCGGCGCCGCTGATCGCCACCCCGTCTCCGGCGATCTCGGGGAATTTCGCCTTCAGTGAGGCATGGAGATTCTCCCGAAACACACCGCGGAGCTCATGCAGGCGCTCCTTGAACCACTCCACCAGGTCACCACCATTCACCTCCGTGCCGTCCACGAAGCCAGGCAACGATGAGGCGATCCGGTTAGCAAATGTCACACGGTCTGCGAACGTTCTGCGTTTCGCGTCATCGATGGCGTCACGCGCGATCGGCAGCAGGCCGGTACGCGTTGGATCCTTATGACACTGTATAACGTATTACGCACTATCTGGTGCACACGTCAGTAATTTCGAGATATTTCAATTTGGCGATATCCAGCACCGCTGCCATATCGCCTCCGGCCAGCGCCCGTGACCCGCCTCCCGACACGAGTTGCACCGGCACACACACCGTACCGGTAGAATCTCCCCTACCAGGGACGGCCACTTTACGACAGGTTCCGTCCACGATGTCTCCAGCGACGTCACGCCGTTCCGAGCGCATCGCCATTGAAGGCCGGTACCTCCGGAGCAATTGCTTCTCTTTCAACTGCGTGGCGATGTACCAATCACCACGCATAACAAGGACCCCTAAAGCCATGCCGAATCTTCTCGCCGAAATCCATCCGGACCGGTGGACATTCCTCCGGGATGCACTCGCTGTTTTCGCCACGCAGTTGTGCGCCGCCGTAGTGATCCTGTTGGCGGGCTGGTGGATAGCGCGCCGCGTTTCGCTCTCGCTGGGCCGTCTGCTTGCCCGTCAATCGCGCATGGATGCCACGCTGCGCCCGATCCTCTGCGACACATGCCTCTGGGGTATTCGTGTCGTCGCGATCATCGGGGCGCTGTCGCAACTGGGCATCCAGACGGCCAGCATCGTTGCGGTGCTCGGTGCCGCCGGCCTCGCGATCGGTCTTGCCCTGCAGGGCACGATGCAGAACATCGCCGCCGGCATCATGCTGCTGCTGTTGCGGCCGTTCAAGGTCGGCGACTATATCGATGGTGGGGCCGGCAGCGTCGCGGGCACGGTCCAGGAAGTCAGCCTGTTTACGACGCGCCTGACGAAACCCGACGGTATCTGCGAATACGTGCCGAACAGCGCCCTGTGGAGCAACTCGATCCGCAATTACAGCCGCAATCCGACGCGCCGGCTCGATCTCGAAGTGGAGATCTCCGTGCGCGATGACGTGGGTCGTGCGCTGCAGGCGCTGCGCACCCTCGCTGCTGCCGACCCGCGTGCACTGAAGGAGCCCGCGCCGCAGGTGATGGTCAGTCGCTTCGACGACAGCACGGCGGTGCTGAATATCCGCGTCTGGTCGAACATCGACGTGTTCTGGGACATGCGCTGGGATCTCGCGCGCCAGGTACGGCAGACGCTGGCCGACGCACAATGCTCGTTGCCGCTGCGCACCCGCGAATTGCACATCGTGCAGAGTACGGCGACCGGCGACGCGGCCGCCGCCAGATAAAGGCCGGATAAAGGGGAGAAGTTATAAGTCCCCCGAAATGTTGAAGTATCTTTAATTCAGCAGGTCTGGCTTGCCACGACGTTGTCAATTCCATGCCGCTCCGCTCCATAATGGACCTGACTGTGGATCGGCAACCGGACCGCAGGCCGCTGCCTGGAGCTGTAGCGGTAGCGACTTGCATTTGAAACTGGCCGTGCTTGCAATCGACACCGCTTCCACCGATCCTCGTGCTGCTTCTTCTGGATGCCAACACCATGCCCCGAACTCGATCAATGCCACAGACGACGCTCAAGCCACAGGTCGTCGCGCCGTCGCTTGCCGTGATTGGCACGCTGCTCGTAGTCTGCGCCCTGCGGCCCGACCAGGCCGGTGCGTTCTTCACGGCCGGCCAGCAATGGGTCATCGGCCATTTCGACTGGTTCTACGTACTCGCCGTCACGACCTTCCTGATCTTTCTCGTGCTGATCGCGGCGAGCAGCTTCGGCAACATCAAGCTCGGCCCCGACGACGCCGAGCCCGAATTCAGCTTCGTGTCGTGGACTGCGATGCTGTTCGCGGCCGGCATGGGCATCGGGCTCATGTACTTCGGCGTGGGCGAGCCGATGCAGCACTACCTGAAGCCGCCGACCGTCGCGGGCGGCACGCCGGAGGCCGCACGCGAGGCGATGCTGATGACGTTTTTCCACTGGGGCTTCCACGCGTGGGCGATCTACGGCGTGATGGGCCTCGTGCTCGCGTATTTCGGCTTCCGCTACAACCTGCCGCTCACACTGCGCTCCGGGCTGTATCCGTTGCTACGCGAACGCATCGACGGCTGGATTGGGCATACGGTCGACACGTTCGCGCTGGTCGGCACGATCGCGGGAATCGCGGCGACGCTCGGCTACGGCGTGATGCAACTCAGCGCGGGCCTGCACATCGTCGCGGGGTGGAATACCGGCGGCAATGCCTTCCGTATCGGACTGGTCGCGCTTGTCGTGACGCTGGCGGGCATCTCCGCCGCCTCAGGGCTCGACAAGGGCGTGCGGCGGCTGTCAGAACTGAACCTGCTGCTCGCGTTCCTGCTGCTCGCATTCGTGATGACCACCGGCCCGACGTCGTTCCTGCTGCGCGCGTTCAGCGACAACGTCGGCCAGTATCTGTCGAACTTCGTCGACCTGTCGTTCCGCACCTACGCTTACGCATCGCCACGCGAGGAGGGCTGGTTCGGTGGCTGGACGATCCTGTACTGGGCCTGGTGGGTGTCGTGGTCGCCGTTTGTCGGGATGTTCATCGCGCGCATCTCACGCGGCCGGACGATCCGCCAGTTCGTGATCGGCGTGCTGCTCGTGCCGACCGCTTTTAACCTCGTCTGGATGACCGTGTTCGGCAACAGCGCGATCTGGCTCGATTCGCACGTGGCCGCGAGCACACTCGCGCAGACGGCCGGCAACGTCGACGCGCTGCTGTTCCACTTCTTCGACTACCTGCCGCTGACGCAGTTGCTGTCGATCGTCGCGATCGTGCTGATCGCGGTGTTCTTCGTGACCTCGGCCGATTCCGGCGCGTTCGTGATCGATTCGATCGCCACGCGCGGTGCAACGCATTCGCCCGTGTGGCAGCGGCTCTTCTGGGCCGCGCTGCTCGGCGTGACGGCCGCCGTGCTGCTGGTCGCGGGCGGCCTGAAGGCGCTGCAGACGATGACGCTGATCGCGGCGCTGCCGGTCGCGCTCATCATGCTCGCGCTCTGCTACGGGCTCTGGCTCGGCCTCAAGGCCGACCATGCGCACTACTCGCAGGACATGGCGCTCGCGACGGACTTCTGGACGGGACAGCACTGGCGTCACCGTCTGGCGCACATCCTGCGGCAGACGACGGAAGCTGAAGCGCGCCAGTTCGTTGCCGATACCGTCGTACCCGCGTTCGAGAAGGTGGCGAACGAACTGCGTGTGGGCGGCGTCGATGCGCACGTGCAGCGCGATGACGACAACGCCGTGCGTCTCACCGTGCCGACGGCCGGGCAGCGCGACTTCGTCTACGGCGCGCGCGTCTCGCGCAAGTCCGCGCCGGCGTTCCTCGTGCGCGACGCGGCCGAGCCGGAGGCGCGGCGCTCGCACGTCTATGAGATCGTTACGTTCTTCTCGGACGGGCGTGTCGGCTACGATATTGAGTATTTGCGCGGCGACGAGGTCATCGCCGACGTGCTGCGGCAATACGAGCGCTACGTGTCGCTATCCGCCGATACTCGCACGCACCTGCTCAGCCGCGCACCGGGCCACGCCGACACGGGTGGCAAGCAGGGCTAAAGGTTGATTCACTAAAAATCTCCTGATTGGTTATAGAGAAAAGGTGAAACATCATGGATCACGGCCACTCAGTCATACTCCGGGCAATGTTCACCAGGCGTGTATTCGAAGTGGGCGATACGGTCGAACCAGGCATGGATAGATTCGTTGCTGATCCAACACTCATGGGATGACCCATGCCATGCGAGCTCCCACGGCCCGCCGTCCATGCGCGAAATTGACGACAGCCTCGCTGTACTCAATTTGCCGTACACCTCGAGAACTCGTTCGATCAGCTTCGCCTCGCAGCAGGCGTCGGACAGCCGCGGCTGCCGCCTGATGAAAGGGTGATCTGCGGGGATCGAGGCGATCGAGAAGACCCGCAGGGTGTGATACAGCGGTCCGAGCACGGGCCCGAGCCGCCAGGCCTCAAACAGTTCATCGACAATCGGCTCTTCTCTCAGAGCCAGACTCCAGCCATGGCAGAAGTACGCGAGCTTCTGCACCGACTGGTTCGTCTGCTGCTTACCGTGCTGAGGCGATCGCCGGACGATTTCCGCGGCGAGTTGCATTGGATGGAGCGACATCATCTTGTCCTTGAGCAGGCATGCGCACCCTCTTGAACCAGCTGATGTCGGCCAGCTTGTCGGTGCCTGTGAACCTGTAGGGCATGAGAATGCCGACAAAATCGTCGTAGCCGTTGATCGTCACGAGAGCCGCCTTGTCTCCATTGGGGGTCACGCGCGGCACGCCTGGCTTGCCGGTCAGGACGGCCGCGCATCGGGAGAAATCCATCAGGTGCTGGGGATCAAACTGCGCCGCGGTACCCGAGAATTCACCAGGCACCGTTCTGGCATAGTCAACGTACTTGTCCGCTACCGGTTTGAAGGTGTATTGCATGCCGTCCCCGGGGAGCCGGAGATAGTGATTGTCCCCATCGACGACGAGCTCCGTTAAAAGCCCTGGCCGCGCCCGCACCTTGATCTGCCGCAACATGCTCATCGGGATGATCAACGAGACGTCGTGATCGACTTCGTTTTCAACATCCGCACGCACAATCCCAAGCTTCTGGCCGCATGAGGCGACCAGACGTGTTTCGTGCTTGCGTGCCTCAACGAGCACACCATTCAGGTAGCTGCGAGAATCTTTCGTTGCTGCAAGCGAAGCGACGGCCTTCAGCATTTCCGCTGGGAATCGGATAGTCTGCATATGTTTAAATCTCCTATGAATAACGCTCTTTCTGCACGATAAAAGGGAGTGGGGAAAGCCCACCGGAGCGCATCGCGAATCCGGCGGGAGCCCTCCATTGGATGGGTTGATGCGGTCAGCTTTTACTGCGGATCAGGAACTGCCGGCCGGGTGGTGATAACGGCGGCAAAAGCGCCACGGTCCGCGAACGCGCCGTGGCGAAGTAAGTGCAGTTCTGCGCGATTGGAAACGTGCGAAGTGACAACCGGGTCACCGCGCCATGTGCCGCAAGGCGGACGACCGGGCGCGTAGCTACGGCTGCTGATCCGACGACGCGGCCAGCGCCTGTGCGTATCGCGTATCACCCGCATATACCGGCGTGTTGGTGCCATCTGCAGCGACGAAAGGCACGCGCCGCACCTTGAACACATCGAGTACCGATGGGTCGGTGACAACAAGATCGACGAGGCCATCCGGCCAGATCTGGACGACGCAGGCCTGCAACGGCGGGCTTGTCGAGCTGGACATAAAGTTGACCTGCTGGTCGAGTGTGGGCGTGGCCGCGCCTGCATCAGTCTCGGGAGTGCTCATTTTCGTCTGCCTCGCGGTGAGGTTGATCAATCCCGCTCCCCGTGTGACAGACAGGAGCGACATGAAGGCGCCGCCCGCGGCACCCATAGGATTGCGGCTCCTTCATGTGTCTCTGTTCTCGTACGCCCTTGAACGGACAGAAGTGGCGCCGCCGCTCGCCAGCCAGCTATCGCAGTGGTTGGTGCCCGGATTCACAAAGCAGCGCGTACACCTGCGGAACCTGCCGCATGGCGAGTTCAATACGTGGTCGCACGTGCTCCCAATCGAGACCACCCAGACCACAGCCAAGTGGCGGAATGGCGACCGACCGGATATGCCGTAGCTGGAGGACGTTCACCAGATCCGAGAGGCCTGCATCGATATCCTCGATCAGGCTGCCGTCACGCCAGTGACGTTTTGTGGGAAAGTTAATGATGTATCGGGGATGTGCCGGCGGTGTCCGTTCAAACACTTGAACGCGCCCTGGCCGGACTTCTCCACGCGCGCACGCAACCGCGTAAGCCTCGAAATTGTCCGGAATAGACAGCGTCAAGCAGCATGGCCGGTCAGCGACAACTATCTTGGCCGGTCAACGGGGTAATTGTCGCTGCTTATAAGGTCATATTTGACGTTG